>NZ_JBHVPG010000007.1:0-253084 GCF_042887545.1 Streptomyces sp. NPDC057939 | reverse complement strand
CGGCTGCCCCGGACACCAGGGGCAGCCGGTGCGCCACGACTGCCGACCGCCGACTGCCGACCGCCGACTGCCGACTGCCGGCCGCCCCACCGCACACCGCCACAGGTCCCGGTCGCACCTGTCGATCCCGGCGGGATGCCGCGCCGACCGCAGCCGACCGCAGCCCACCAAGCGCACCGAGGCGCACCGAGGCGCACTCACCGTGTCCGTTCCGGTGCGAGGAGCGGTCCTAACGGTCGAAGGCGGGGAGGGCCAGGGCAATCGAGCCGTAGACGACGGGCGCGGCGACGCAGAAGACGATCAGGGAGACTGACAGGTCCTTGACCTGACGACCCCGGCCTTCGCACCGGACCGCTTGGTTCGGCCTCCGCGGGTGGTACGCGACCCGCGTAGCCCCGCCCGCGTCGGACGACGATCCGTCGTAGGGGTGTGTATTGCCGCTGGTGTCCGTGTACGCGTGGGTGGCCCGGCCGCCGATCCAGGCCGGCTGCGCCTCGACCGTGATGCCGTGGCGCGGCAGGTACCAGTTGTCCCAGGCGAACCCCAGCGTGCTGGCGACCGCGAGGGTGAACATCGCACCGACGGCGCCGACCAGCAGTACCGCGACCGCCCGACCCACGTCCTCCCCGGCGAATGCGACGACCACGGAGAACGCGACGAGCGCGGCACCGACGACGCACGTGGCCCACTTGTAGTGCGTCCAACGCCGCCCCCTGACCTCCTCGTCCTCCTCGTCCCCTCCGTCACAGTCGCCGTCGGCGTGCCTCAGCCTCCGGACGGTGACGAGCGTGGAGCCGTCGATCGTCTCCTCCCCGGCCGCGCGCTCGGGAAGTGTGCCGTTCACCGCGTCGGCGAAGGCGCCGCCCGCGGCCCGGCTCACGTTCTCGATCCGGTACAGGACCGGCTCGGCACCCGCTTCCGCCGTCAACTCGACGGCGACCACCCGCCCCTCGGCGTGGACCCTCGCGATCGCCGCGAGCGGAATGCGCACCTCGTCCTCGGGGCGGCGCAGCAGCAACTCCGGTCCTTCGGAGCGAAGTTCGATGCCTTGGTCCCCTTGAAGGACAGGTATGGGCGAAGTGATCGACATGGGCGTGATCGTAAAGGCGGACCACAGCCTGGTGAAGGGGGTGTGGGGCTTCCGGGTGGGTCGTGTGTTGTCGTACCGTCCGGACATGGTCAACCTGGTGCTCATGGGCTTCGTCGCTCTGTCCGTCCTGGTGTTCGTCTTCGCCCTGCTGTGGATGCAGGGTGAGCGGGACAATCTGAAGCGGGCGAAGGAGTTGGAGGAGATCGGCCTGGAGGCACAGGCTCACCTCACGTACCTGCAGCCGATCCGCGACACGGGGACCGTGAGCGTCGAGTACACGTTTCGAGGGCCGAACGGGGACGAGGGGCGGTACCGGACGGGAATGAAGGTCTCCCCCGTCCATGTGCTGGGCAACACGTACCCGCTCGTCCACCACCCACGGCTCGTGAACCGGGTGCAGATGGGGACCATGAAGGAAGTCCGCAAGGAACGGCGGGAACGCGCGGGCTACGTGAGGACCGCCCAGTGGATGGCGTTCACGTCGTTCACCGTGTGCGCCCTTGCGATCGGCGGAATGGTCCTCGGCCCGTGAGCCGGGTCGATCTATGTCCAACCTGAGTTGTTCTTAGAATGGCCGGGTGGAGGACATCGATGCGATCGCAGTGTTGCAGGACCCGGTGCGGCGCCGTCTGTACGAGTACGTGGTGGCGCAGGGCCGTGAGGTCGGCCGCAACGAGGCCGCCGAGGCGGCCGGGGTGGCGCGCACGCTCGCCGCGCACCACCTCGACAAACTGGCCGACGCCGGACTGCTGGAGAGCGGCAGCCGCCGGCTGACGGGCCGCTCGGGACCGGGTGCGGGCCGCCCCGCCAAGGTGTACACGCGGGCGCGGGTCGAGTGGTCGGTGTCGCTGCCCGCCCGCGACTACCTCACCGCCGCCGAGCTGCTGGCCGAGGCCGCCGAGCAGGCGGGACTGGACGACGGGCTCCGCGCGGCCGCCCGCCGTCGGGGCGAGGCCCTGCGCGGCGCGACCGCGTCCTGTGGGGGCCTCGAAGAAGCCATGGCGATTCTGGCCGCCCGGGGGTACGAACCGCACCTGGAGGCCGCCGAAGGCGCCCGGGGCGCGGCCGGGGGCGAGGGGGGTGCCGAAGAGGGTGCGCCCGTCGTCCGCATGCGCAACTGCCCTTTCCATGCCGTCGCCGAAAGCTTTCCGCCCCTGGTCTGCGGCATGAACCTCGCCCTGCTGGAGGGGCTGCTCGGCACGGACGGCGCGGTCCGTGCCCGCATGGAGGCCCGACCGGGGGAGTGCTGCGTGGTGGTCGAGGATTCTAAAAACAATATTCATTGACATAGAAATGCGGGGCGTGTTGGGATGAGGCCATGACCTCATCCCGGCACGGCCGCGCCCCGCACCTCGCCCTCCTCAACGTCGCCACGCTCCTCCACCCGTTGGACGACCCGCGCATGGCGCCGTTCGTCGAGATGCTCGAACCCCTCAACTCGGTCGCCGACGGCACGCCCGGATTCGTGTGGCGGCTCGTGGAGGAGGGAGCGAAGGACGCCACCGAACTGCGCCCGGCGGGAGTGGACGTCATCGTCAACATGTCCGTGTGGGAGACCCAGGAGTCCCTGTGGGACTTCACCTACCGGAGCGGGCACCTGGAGGCGATGCGACGTCGCCGCGAGTGGTTCGCGCGACACGTCGAGCCGCACCTGGTCCTCTGGTGGATCCCCGCCGGCCACATCCCGACCGTCGAGGAGGCATTGGAGCGGCTGGCGGACCTGCGGGAACACGGCCCGTCCCCAAGCGCGTTCACCTTCACCTCCTCCTACACCGTGGCCGAGGCCGCCCCACACCTCCAGCCCACCGGCCCCGCCTGAACCCTCCGCCCGACACGCGCACTGCGCCACCGGGGCCCGACGCCGGAACGTGTCCGGATCTCGCCGGTGGAGTGATGCTCCAGAGCGCTACTCTGGCGCCATGTCGAGTCCCGACACCCATCAGCGGATCCTGGCCGCAGCCCTGAGCTGCTTCCTCGAGAACGGAGTGCAGGGCACGACGGTCGAGCAGGTCCGGAAGCGGGCTGAAGTCAGCAACGGAAGCTTCTTCCACCATTTCCGCACCAAGCAGGACCTGGCCGAAGCGGTCCATCTCCAAGGGCTCGAACAACACCAGACCGAGCTACTGGCCGTCCTGACCCCGCACACCGGGCTGCGAGCCGGCATCGAGGGTGTCGTACGTCGCCACCTGACATGGGTGCAGGACAACCCGCAGCTTGCGGCGTTCCTGTCGACCCCGCCCGCCTGGTTCACACCTCGGGATGCCCCGAGGATCGCGGAGAGCAGCCGGGACTTCTTCCGCACCGTCACCGAGTGGCTGCGGGGGCACGGTTGGGACGAGGAGCCCTCCCTCGGCGTCGTCATCGCCGTATGGATCGGGCCGGCCCACGAGTACACACGTAGATGGCTGATCACCGGCTCCGAACCGCCCGGCAGCGCGGCGGGCGCGCTGTCCCTGGCCGCATGGAACGCCCTGCACCCCCTGTTGTCCGCCCAAGGATCGGAGGACCCGCGATGAACGGGACCGTGACGCAATACTTACGCGTACTCACCACAACGACGGATACCGTCGATCGCGTGCCGATGGATCGCTGGAGCAACCCGTCCCCTTGTGAGGGTTGGACCTGCTTACACGTTCTGGGCCACATCATCGACGGCCAGCGGCAGATCGCCTCCCTGCTGTCCGGGCAGGGGCCGCGCGAGCCGAGGACCGACCCGGCCGGAGCCGTCACAGGCCGGCCCGCGACCGCCTGGGCGGACACCGTCCAGGCGATGCGGCAACTGTTGACCGCCACCACCGACCCGAACCGTCGAGTCGCGTCACATCACGGCGAAGTGACGGTCGATTGGGTACTTGCCAACGCCGTCATCGAGCCGCTCATCCACACCTGGGACCTCGCGCAAGCCGCAGGCATCGACGTGTCACTCGACGCAGAGGCGGTCGCGGCGACTCTCACGGCGATTGCGCCCGTGGCGGACCGGTTCGCGACCACCGGAATGTACGCACCCGCCCTGTCCACCTCCGGAGCCGCAACTCCCGAGCAGCAACTGCTGGCGCTCCTGGGCCGGAGCGCGCCCTGAGGCAGCAACCGGCCTCGGTCGGCTCCGGCACAGGTCCGCGCTCCGTTTTGAGTACTTCGGTGGAATGCTGATGGGCCCGGACGACGGCGGATTCGACCGATACGGTGCAGCCGATATCGTCGGCGGCGTCCGCTGCGGCCAGGACGGACTCCAGGGTCTGTTCCCACATGCCATGGCCGAGCTCGTCGGGCAGTTCCACCAAGGTGAGTTGGTGCGGTGGTTCCCCGCGATGGCCTCAAGGGTGTGGCGATGGTCTGCCCATCGGTGTCCACGGACCGGACGAGCCGGCGCCAACGGCTCGATCCGTTCCCACGCCGCATCGGTGATCACCAATCGGACAGGCGCCTTCGACCAACCGACCAAGCCATCAAAGCGACACGCATCCGGAGGCAGCTTCTGTTGGCGGGGTGTTGTGACCCACGATGAGCTGAGCCATCCGGTGCAGCCGATACCAAAGCTGCGGGCTGTCGTCCTCAGTGAGCCCAGGCTTGAAATGGGTGAGTTCCTTCAGGATCGGTGTGGATCGCGGCATCTCGACCGCGCTACCGACTCCGGCGTGCCACACCTTACCGACCGTTCAGAAGCAGGCAAGCGAAGTCGGTCTCCTGCCCTTGCGAGTTGCACTCAGGTGAGGTCGAAGGTGACGTTCGCGGAGCCGTCCCAGTCCGGTGTCTCCGTGAGCGTGAGGGTTCCATCCTCTGCCTCGACGGCTCGCACCATGATCCCTCCGCGATCCTCGCCTGGAAACGCAATGGAGAAGTGGGGATCCATCTCCATGAGGAAGTCCCAGCCCTCGCGTTGGGTCGTGTCAAGGGCGTTGGCATGCCGACCGGCTGCCCGCCACTGGCCGACCGCATCGACAGCGACGGTGATGTCGATGTCGTACATCTCAAGACAAATCGAGTCATTGGCCCACCATTCGAGGCGGCCCTGACGTGCGAATTGGTCCATGAGCACACTATGCACGGTGCCCAGGCCGGCCGGGCAACCCTGCATGGCTGTCGTGTGTCAGGCCGCTGGACAGATCCGTATGGGGATGACCGGACAGGGCTTAGCCCTCCGCTGTCCAAGTGGTAACCATCGCCTCCTCCTGCAAACCACACGAGGAGGAGCCTGTGGAGGTGATTCTGCGGGACGCATCGCAGAAGAGCGACGACCGGATACCGGCCCTCTCGCTGGTGGCTGAGGGCGTGGACGGGCGCGATCATCGGCCAGGCCCTGTCCACCCGGGGTCGAATCGGCGCCGCCCCAGTCCCCATCCTCGGCCTGCTCGGTGTTGACGGTGACCACCGCCGCTGCGGCTTCGGAACCGCCCTGATCCACGCCACGCTGGCCGCGGCTGACGGCTCGACGCCCCGATGGTCGTTGTCCGCGGTGCCCCCGACTTCTACGGACGGTTCGGCTTCCGCCCGAGCATCGACTTCGGCATCGTCGGCGAGGATCCGGCCTGGGAGCACCTGTTCCAGATCCGCTCCCTGGCCGCCTACGATCCCTCCGTACAAGGCGAACTCATCTACCCCGAACCCTTCCGCAGCATCTGAGGCCGACGCGGCAGCCAAGTGGAGTCGAGCCTGACTCGGTGATCCAAGCGATCCGGTCCGGGGTAAGTTGCCGGGCAGCCATTGCGCGACGGTCGATGACCGGAGGGCGCAATACATCGTGCGGTGCGAGGACTTGGCCCCGGATGCATCGATGACGCTACGGGTTCATACGCGTGCGGGTACGAGCCGGCACGCCATGCCGAACCGCGTACCGGCCACGGTCCCACCGTCCCGGGTGGCGGTGCCACCGCCGGCTCATATTTCGGCCGCCTCCTCCGTGACCCGATGGCCGTGGAACGGCCGACGTGGCCCGGCCCCCGCCCGCAAGTGAGGGCGGGTGGCGCCGTGGCTCCCGGGAGGTGATCGATGGGCCCGGGACCTCCCGCGAGGCGCGCCATCCGACCGAGGGACGGCGCGCCTCGCGCCCGGGGCCGGTGTGTGACCGGGGACCGGTCAGGCGGATACGCCGCCGTCGATGACCAGGTCGCTGCCGACCACGGAAGCTGCATCCGGCGAGGCCAGGTACAGCACGGCCGCCGCGACCTCCTCCGTGGAGGAGACCCGCCCCAGCGGGGACGAGCCCTTCATCCGGGCGGCACGGTCGGCTTCGGTCTCGCCCGGGAACAGCGACATGGTGGTGTCGGCGGCGCCGGGGCTGACCGCGTTGATGCGGATCCCGTCGGAGATGTGGTCCAGGGCGGCCGCCCGGGTCAGGGCGGAGACCGCGGCCTTGGTGGCGATGTAGCCGGCCACGCCCGGGATGCGGGTGTGCGAGCCGAGGTTGGAGGAGATGTTGACGATCGCGCCGCCGGTCGGCTGGTCGCGCATCCGGGCGACCTCGGCCTGGAGGCTGAGGAGCACACCGGTGACGTTGATGTCGAGCAGGGTGCGCCAGTCCTCCTCGGGGAGGTCGGCTATGGGCGCGCCGCCCCGGAAGACGCCGGCGTTGTTGACGGCGACATCAAGGCTGCCGAACAGTTCGACTGTACGGCGGACGAGGGTCCGGACGTCGTCGGAGCGGGTCACGTCCGCGGTGACCGCGGCTGCCGTACCGCCCGCCTTCTCGATCAGGGAGACCGTCTCGTCGAGCGGTGCGGCGGTACGTCCGGCCACGACCACCGAGGCCCCCTCGGCGGCGAAGGCGAGGGCGACGGCCCGGCCGATGCCGGAACCCGCCCCGGTGATGAGGACGGTCTTGCCGGTGAAGCGTGCGGTCATGGTGATGACTCCCTTGGTCGGTCGGTAGCCGCCCGTTCGGCGGTTACCCGGTTACTCGGTTGGCCTGTTACTTGGGTGGCCGGTTGGTCCGGTACTCGGTTATTTCGTGCGGGTGTTGAGGGCTGCGGCGACGGCGAAGGCGATTGCCGTCGCGGCGAGTGACGTGGCGTCGGAGCCGAGGGTGAGCAGGGCCGCGAGGACGACGGTCGGGCCGAGTTCCATCGCGGTGTTCATGACGCCGCCCGCGAGTCCGGTCTGCTGCGGCTCCACCCCGTCCGTCGCGAGGACCGCGGCGCCCGCGAAGCCCGCGGCCACGCCGACCGGCAACAGGAGCAGGCCGGGGAGGAGTCCGTGCGCGTAGGGCGTGTGGGGCGATAGCCCGGTCAGCGCGAGCAGCGCGAGGCCCGTCGCGGCGACCGCGAGCCCGGAGGTGGTGACGGCCGGCGCCCCGTACCGGGCGATGAGCGGGCCCGCGGCGCGGCCCGAGGCGATCAGTGCCACCGCGAAGGGGACGAAGACGGCGGAGGTCTGGAGCGCGGACCAGCCGCGGTCCTGCTGGAGGTGGAGCGAGAGCAGGACGAACGTGGTGGCGGTCCCGGCGGCGATCAGACCGATGGCGGTGAGCGCGAGGGCGCGGCGGCGGTCCCGGAGGAACCCGAGGGGGAGCAGCGGGTCGTGGGCGCGGCGCTCGACGATCAGGAATCCGACGAGGAGGGCGGACCCGGTGAGCAGGGGAGCCGCGACGGCCGACGATCCCCAGGGGTGGGCGTCGGTGAGGACGAGGCCGTAACCGGCCAGGCTGATCCCGGCCGTGGCGAGCAGCGCGCCCGGCAGATCCAGGGAACGGTCCGTGCCGGCCCGGGTCGGGGGCAGCAGACGCGGTGCCAGGGCGAGGGCGACGGCGGCCACGACCACCGGGACGGCCAGGGCCGACCGCCAGGACGCGAGCGTCGAGATGACTCCGGAGAGCAGGTTCCCCGCGGTCGCGCCGAGGACCGAGAGCCCGCCCCAGGTGGCCATCGCCCTGCCGTACGCGGCGGGGTGGGGGAAGACCGCGCGCAGTACGGCCATCGCGGCGGGGGCGGTGAGCGCGGCGCCGGCGCCCTGCGCGAAGCGGGCGGCGAGCAGGGTCGGAGCGCCCGGGGCGAGCAGCGCGGCCAGCGACGCCGCGGCGAACAGGAGCAACCCGGCGGTGAGGGCCCGACGCCCACCGAAACGGTCGGCGACGCGCCCGCCGAAGAGCAACAGTCCGGAGAAGGTCAGCCCGTATGCGGAGCTGAGGAGGATCAGGTCGTCCCGGTCGAGGGAGAACTCGCGGCCGATCCGGGGGAGCGGCACGACGAGGGAGGTGAGCGTGAAGATCAGCGCCATCTGCACGGCGCCGAGCAGCGCGAAGGCGGGGCCGGGCGCGGGGCCGCGGAGGAGCCCGGGCGCGGGGCCCGGCGGGCCGGCAGCGGTCGCGGTTTTCGAGTTCTGGGTACCGAACATTTCTCCCCCTGATATTTGACCGTACGTTCCATAATTCGGGCATGCGTGAATCCCCTCGTAGGGGGTGTTGCTCAGTCCAACAACCTCAGCGCCTGCTCGGCGGCGTCACGCACCCGGCCCGGGTCGTCCGACGCCTTGCCGACCACCCGCAGGCCTTGCATCAGCACCAGCAGCATCCGTGCGAGCGCGCGCGGATCGCGGTCCGAGGGCAGCTCGCCCTGTGCCTGCGCCCGCATCAGTGCCGAGCGCAGCAGGGTCTCGACGTGGTCCCAGCTCGCCTCGACCCGCCGGGCCGCCGCCGCGTCGTGCGCGCCCAGCTCGGCGGCCGTGTTGGTGACGAAACACCCTTTCAGGCGCCGGTCGTCGGAGTTCGCCTCGGCGGCGAAGCGGCGCACCACCGTGCGAACGGAGGGCAGTGCGGGGCCCGGCTGGGACAGTTCGCCCAGCAGGCCGGAGTCGCGGTGCTCGTTGTACCGGTCCAGCGCCTTCAGGTACAGCTCGTGCTTGTTGCCGAACGTGGCGTAGATGCTGGCGCGCCCGATGCCCAGGTGCTCGACGAGGTCCGCCATCGAAGTCGCCTCGTAGCCGCGCTGCCAGAACAGCTCCAGAGCTGACTGCAGTGCGGCGTCGGGGTCGAATTCCTTGGTCCTGGCCACGTTGAAACCATAGGTGATAGTGAAACGATCGGTCAAATATCTTCGGGGTCGGCTCGCGGAGCAGGTGTCCGCAGCCCCGCCCCGGGTTCCCCAGGTCGACCGACGCCGTCCAGGACGGTCCCGGCCACGCCGCAAACCCTGCGGGGACCATCACCGGCGCCCGGGCGCCCAGTGCCGCGCGGTGCGTTGCGGCTGTCATGAGCACTGGTGGAAACACTCCAAGTCCGGAGCGTGATCGTTGTCGCCGGCGGGGTCACCCTGCGCGGGGAAGCTGTCACAGACTGGCAGGGCGCGGTCGGCCGGGTTGGTCGCCGCGTCCGTGACCCGGCCGACCCAAGGACTGTCATCGTGACCGATCGCGTTCTCACCCCCCGAAACCGGGGCTTCCTCTTCCTCGACTCCCACCCGGTCGGCTGCCGGCAATTGGTGGCCGACATGTGGCAGGCGTGCCCCGACCCGGCCCCCGTTCAGACCCCCGCCCCGGCACCCGCGCCCGCCGGCGTTCCGGAGGGGGACGGACCGGTCGCGCTGGTCATCGGCTCCTCCGCCGGATACGGTCTCGCGGCCACGCTCGCCGGACTCAAGCGCGCCGGCATCCGCGGTATCGCGGTGTCCTTCGAGAAGGCCCCCACCGTGCGGCGCACCGCGACGGCGGGCTGGTACCGCACCGCCGCCACCGCCGACATCGCCCGCGCCGCGGGGCGGGACCTGGTCTTCCTCAACGGTGACGCGTTCACCGACTCGATGAAGGACCAGGTCGCCGACCTCGTCGAGCAGCGTTTCGGCGGTCGCCTGGACTACCTGATCTACTCGGTCGCCGCGCCCCGCCGCACCGACCCCGATACCGGTGCCACGTACGCCTCGGTGCTCAAGCCGATCGGTCTGGCCAACCGGACCAAGACCCTCGCCTTCGACGACGAGGGTGTTCCCGAGGTCCGCGAGGTGGAGACCGCGCCGGCCGAGGGCGACGACGTGCGGCAGACCGTGGCCGTGATGGGCGGCGCGGATTGGGAACGCTGGATCGACCACCTGGCCGGGCGGGGGCTGTTGGCCGACGGGTTCGCCACCGCGGCGCTGTCCTACATCGGTTCCTCACTGACGGCTGCTCTCTACCGACAGGGCACCATCGGCGCGGCCAAGGAGCACCTGGAGGCCACCGCCCGCACCCTGAACGAGCGGCTCGAAAAGATGCTGGGAGGGCGGGCCGTGACCTCCGTCAACGGCGCGGCTGTCACCCAGTCGTCCACCGCGATCCCCGGCATCGCCCTCTACACGGGCCTCTTGCGGGGTGTCCTGGGAGAGGACCTCGTCCCGCCGATCCGGCAACTCGCCGTCCTGTGGGACCAGCTCACCGGCGTCGCTCCGCTCGCCCTGGACGACGAGGGCCGGATCCGGCTGGACGCCTTCGAACTGACCGACCAGGTGCAGGCGGCCGTCGCCGAACGCTGGGAGAGCGCCACCACCGACACCATCGCGGGCTTGGCCGACCTGGACTGGTTCCGCGCCGAGGTCCGGCGCCTCTACGGATTCTCCGTGCCCGGCGTCGACTACACGGCGCAGGTGGCCACCGACATCCCCTGGCCCGACCACACTTCCTGACACCCGCCGGAGCGGCGTAGCGGAGGTCTCGATTCCGGCGCGGAGGTGAGACGCCCGGGTTTCCGCCGGGCGCCGGTCGGCGGGCGGCAGCGAGTGGCGAGTGGCAAGTGGCAAGTGGCGAGTGGCGGCCGGGGCAGGGAGCGGGCGCCGGAAGGCCCCCGGCCCCCGGCCGGCGAAGCGATCCGCCCGGCGCCGACCGCACGGCCGGCAACGCGACCGGATCTCCGCCGGAAGGTCGGTCACGCTGCCTGAGGGGCCTGCGGCCCCAACGGCGGACGATCCGGCCTCCGTTGGGGGAGCCGGGCGGGGAGGTCCCGCGGCCTTCCTATCCCCGGACGGTCGCCAGGAGCCATGCCACCGGGAGGCTGAGGATGCCGAGGGCGATGCCGCCCACGAAGGAGCCGAACCAGGCGAAGACGTAGCCGTCGCCGTCGCGGAGGCGGCCCCGGCGGACGGAGGCGAGCAGCCAGTGGCCGGGCAGGCCGAGGGTGGCCGCCGCCCAGACGGCGAACGTCACGTTTTCGGCGGCGGCGAACGGGGAGGGCTCGAAGGCCCGGCCCCCGACGAGTCGGACGTGCCGCCGGGTACCGGGGCGGTGCTCGTCGGCGGGGGAGTGGAGCCGCGCGGCCCGCGCCGCGGGCCCACCGCGGGTCGAGGGTACGGAGTACGGCGTGTACGTGCCCCGGCATTGGGTGGCGGTCTGCTCAAGCCCGCCGTGACAGTCGGCGACCGCGAAGGTACCGGTCGGCCCCGTGATGCCCGTCAGCGCGCCCAGTCGGGCGCCGAACAGGAGCCAGAGCACGGCCAGGCTCCCCGCGAGCCACAGCACGGCGACTCCGCCGAGCCCCCGCCACAACCAGGGCCGTCCCGTCCGTCCCACGCGACGCCCCCCGGCACCTCGATCATCCGTCCGAGGGCGTCGTACCCGGCAGTCGGGCCGGGGAACCGTACCCGCATGCGCGTTGATGCTGCGCGCCGGGTCGGAACGCCCCGCATCCCACGGCCCGTGCCCGGTGGATGCGGGGTGTTCCGACCCGGCGCGCCGGCCCCCGCCGAGCCGATCGCACTCACGACGGGGGCACGGCCCGAGGGCCCGTGGGTCAAGGCTTGATGACGGCCGTCCATCCGAGGGTGCAGCTGAGGGCGGGGGCCGTGCAGGAGGTCTCGTAGACGTCGCCTGTCGTCGTGAGGACCTTCACGTAGACGCGCTCGCCCGCGAGCTTCACGCCGACGCTGCAGGTGTTGCGCGGGTAGCCGGGGGTGACCGGGAGGGTCAGGTCGCGCCAGGTGTAGGCGCCCGTGAGGGTGGGGCGGTAGCCGACGAAGGTCTTGCCGCGGGTGAGGGCGGCGCTGTACTCGCTGCCGGCGGTGGCTCCGGCCACGACGGCGATGTCGACGCACGGCCCGGCAGGTCCGGCGGGACCCGCCGGCCCGCGGTCGCCCTTGGGCCCCTTGGGGCCCTGGGGCCCGCGCGGCCCGTCGGAGGGGGCGTGCACCGAGTCGGTGCCCGGGGCGGCGACTGCGGCAGGAGCAGCGATCGTGGCGAGGCCGAGGGCGAGGGGCACGGCGAGAACGGCCACCGGCCGCAACCGTCGCATGATCATGGGTACCGCGTTC
Source organism: Streptomyces sp. NPDC057939 (assembly GCF_042887545.1). Taxonomy (NCBI): domain Bacteria; kingdom Bacillati; phylum Actinomycetota; class Actinomycetes; order Kitasatosporales; family Streptomycetaceae; genus Streptomyces; species Streptomyces sp. NPDC057939. The sequence continues at coordinate 240,796 of NZ_JBHVPG010000007.1, read as the reverse complement.
ATCCGTAGCTCCTGGGGTCGTTGTGCTCAACCAGCGGAGCCTCGGCCACTCGCGCCGTCGGCAGCGCGCGACGGGCGGATTGTCGGACAAATGTCAGCGGTTTGGAGCAAGCGACTCGGCCGAACGGTACTGCCGGCGCAACCGATCGGCGCAGCCCCGCCCCGGCCGTCACCAGGGGCGGCCGGGGCGGGGTGAGGGCGGTTCCCGCGCGGTGGGCGACTACCCGGCCCCCAGCGCGGCCAGCCGCTGCTCGAACGGCACCGGCTCGAAGCCGCCCGTCGGATCCACCGACGTGATCGCCCCGGTCAGCGAACGGGGAGCGACCGCGGCGGTGGTGTCGACGTCCGGGGTGGCCTGCCGAGGGGCGGGCGCCACGAACCGGGCCAGTTCCGCACCCGCACGGGCGATCCGCTGCGCCAGTCCCTCGTCGCCCCAGTCCTCCGACGCCGCGTACACGGCGGTCGGCAGGACGAGCGCCCGGAGGTAGGTGAACAACGGGCGCAGCGCGTGTTCGGTGACCAGCGAGTGCCGGGCCGTTCCACCGGTCGCGCCGATGAGTACCGGCTTCCCGGTCAGGGCGTCCTTGTCCAGGAGGTCGAAGAACGACTTGAACAGCCCGCTGTACGAACCCGCGAACACCGGCGTCACGGTGATAAGGCCGTCCGAGGCCGCCACCGCGTCCAGTGCGGCCGCCAGCCGGGCGGGCGGGAACCCGGTGACGAAGTGCTGCGCGATCTCCGTCGCGAGCTCCCGCAGCTCGATGACCTCGGACTCGGCGTCCACCCGGCCGAGGGTCTCGGCGGCGAGTCGGTCGGCGAGCAGCCGTGACGAGGAGGGTGAACTCAGCCCCGCCGATACGACGATGAGCTTCATGCCCGCGTCCCCTCCTTCGTGCCGTCCGTGCGGTTGGTGGTCTTCGGGTCCTTCGCGGTCTCCCGGGCCGCCGCCGCCACGCGGGCGGAGTGGGTCGGCGCGTCCGGCACGCCGGCCGGGCGCAGACTCGCGAACTCCTTGCGCAGCACCGGCACGACCTCCTCGCCGAGCAGATCGAGCTGCTCCAGGACCGTCTTCAGGGGCAGTCCCGCGTGGTCCACCAGGAACAGCTGACGCTGGTAGTCCCCGGCGTAGTCCCGGAAGGACAAGGTCCGCTCGATGACCTCCTGCGGTGATCCGACCGTCAGCGGTGTCTGCGAGGTGAACTCCTCCAGGGACGGGCCGTGGCCGTAGACCGGAGCGTTGTCGAAGTAGGGGCGGAACTCGCGCACCGCGTCCTGCGAGTTCTTGCGCAGGAACACCTGTCCGCCGAGACCGACGATGGCCTGCTCCGGCGTGCCGTGCCCGTAGTGGGCGTAGCGCCGGCGGTACAGGTCCACCATCTGCCGGGTGTGGGAGGGCGGCCAGAAGATGTTGTTGTGGAAGAAGCCGTCACCGTAGTAGGCGGCCTGCTCCGCGATCTCGGGCGAGCGGATCGAACCGTGCCACACGAACGGAGCGACGCCGTCCAGCGGGCGCGGGGTCGAGGTGAAGGACTGCAGCGGCGTACGGAACTTGCCCTTCCAGGTGACGACATCCTCGTCCCAGAGTCGGCGCAGCAGCGCGTAGTTCTCGATGGCGAGGTCGATGCCGTCACGGATGTCCTTGCCGAACCAGGGGTAGACCGGGCCGGTGTTGCCGCGGCCCATCATCAGGTCGACGCGGCCGTCCGCGACGTGCTGGAGCATCGCGAAGTCCTCGGCGATCTTCACCGGGTCGTTCGTGGTGATCAGGGTCGTCGAAGTCGAGAGGATCAGGTTCTCGGTGCGGGCGGCGACGTAACCGAGCATCGTCGTGGGCGAGGAGGGGACGAACGGCGGGTTGTGGTGCTCGCCGGTGGCGAAGACGTCGAGGCCGACCTCCTCGGCCTTCTGCGCGATGGCGAGCATGGCCTTGATGCGCTCGTGCTCACCGGGCGTGCGTCCGGTCGTCGGATCGGGCGTGACGTCACCGACGGTGGAGATTCCGAACTGCATGGCTCCCCTTCCCGGGATGGTTGATGATTCAACTATACGCCGTAACGGAAGGCGCGCGGAAGCTATTCCCGCAGCGAGCAGCCGTCCCGGGTAGCCGTTCCGGGCGGCAGTCCCGGACACACGGGCGCGACGGGGCGACCGGGCGGGGCCCGATCGGACCGTACGGGATGGGGTGGGGCCGGATCGGACGGGCCGGATCGGGCCGGTCGGACGGGGTCGGCCCAAACGGGACGGCCCCGAACGGGATCGGCCGCCATCGGCCGGGATCAGACGGAGGGCTGCTGCCTGGGGAAGTCCGTCGTCGCGTCGATGCTCAGGCGCAGGGCGCCGAGGCCGGTGGCCAGGGCCTGCCGGTGGTCGGCGGTCATGAAGGCGAGGGCGTGGGAGAGCCTCTGCTCACGGCGCTCCCTTATCTGCGCCAGGTGCTCCTCCCCGGCGGCCGTCAGCTTGAGGGTGAGCTCCCGGCCGTTGCCGGGGCAGGGGTGACGGGCGAGGAACCCGATGGCTTCCAGCCGGTCGCACAGTCGGGTGACGGAGGGCGCGGCGGCGTCGAGGAGGTGGGCCAAGGCGCGCATGCGGATGCCTGGTTGGCGGCCGACCACGTACATGAGGCGCAGTTGGGACGTGGACGCCGGGCCGGTGGTGGTGCCCTGGCGGGCGCTCTCCCACATGACGTCGAGGAGTTCGACGATGTCGCTGACGGAGCCGGCTGCGTCGTGGTCGCCGCTGTGCGGCCGGGGGAGCGGGGCCGGTACGGGCATCTGCGTTTCCTCACACGAGCGGTTCGCCGGGCGTCGGGTCAGCGCGTGAGTGGTTCAGCTGCTGGTGTCCGGGCTGGTGGAGCGGGCCGGTATGGATTCCTCCGATGCGGCGGATGGTCTCGGCTCCGCGGAGGATCCGGAGTGGCCTCCTGCCTCCGGTGCGGTGAGGTGGTCAAGGGTACCGGTCACCTTCAGCATGCGCTCCAGTCGCGCGGGTCGGTGGTCGAGGTGGAGGCGTGCGCCCGCCGCGTCGGTACGTCGCCGGATCATCAGCAGCGTCGACAGCCCGGTCGCGTCGACGGTGGCGAGGTTCGTGCAGTCCAGACGCAGTCCGCGCAGGCCGACCGACTTCGCCAGCACGCCGCCGACCGCGTCCAGGAGGACGTCACTGCAGTGACGGTCGAGGTCGCCGCGCAACTCGATGCGCACGGTGTCGTGGGCGTCGAAGTACGTCAGGTGGAGTCCGTTGGAGGGCGTGCTGGTCATTGGTGGGTCCCGGCGGCGGTGAGAAGGGTACGGGTCAGGCGGGCGGAGCCGGATCGCAGGATGCCGGCGGCGCGGGGAAAGTCCTTCAGCTCGCGGCCGAGGAGTTCCAGCGCGGGCAGGAGGCTGTTCGCGGGCACGCCACGGGCGGCGAGCACGTCCGCGGTCCATACGAGGAACCCGCGGAAGAGGTCCTCGTCGTCGGTGTAGAGGGCGGTGGCCAGGAACTCCACGATGTGGGAGAGGTCTTCGGCGGTGCGTTCCCTCTGCAACTCGTCGTATTCGCGCATCGCCGGGTAGGCGTCCTCCAGCGAGGCGAAGACGGCTTGGACGAGTTGGGGACGGCTGCGGGTGACGAGCGTGTACTCCTGATCGCTCAGGTGGGGGAGGTCGTCTATCGGCTGGTGGTCCGGCTGCGGGCGCGGCAATGGCCGCCGGGCCAGGTCGTCGGCGGCCGTCCGGGCGTCGGGCGCCCAGGCGTCGGCCCCCAGGAGGCGGGCGAACCGTCCGTCCGTCCCGAAGGCCGCTCCGCCCACGAGTACGGGTGTGCCGGTGGCCTGGCAGGCGGTGATCGTCGCGTGGGCGGTGGGGAGCCTGGTGGCGATCGAACCGGAGAGGGCGACGGCGTCGGGCCCCGTCCGGTGGATGTGCGCGACGAGGTGGTGCGTGGGGACCTGGGCGCCGAGGTAGTCGACCCGCCACCCCCGCAGGCGCAGCACCTCGGCCAGCAGACGGGCCGGCAGGCCGTGCCACTCGCCGTCCACACAGGCCACCGCGATGCGACCGCGAACCGGCTCGGTGCGCGCGGCCGGGTGCAGGGCGACGAGCGCCACCGCCCGGTCGTTGATCGCCGTGGCCGAGTGTTCCTGGGCGACGCTGATCCTGTTGGCGGCCCACTCCGCACCGACGCGACCCTGGACCGAGGCGATCACGTCGAGCAGGACGTCCTCCGGATCCGCCCCTTCGTCGAGCGCCCGACGGACCGTCGCGGCCGCGACCTGCTCGTCGCCCCGACGCACGGCCTGCCACAGCCGTTCCGCCAGGTCTTCGAGGGGCGGGGGCTTCGCGAGGTCCATGGTCATGCGGTGAACCTGCCCCGTGTGTGCCCGTTCACCGCGCTCAGGTGGTTGGTGCGTGGGGCCGAGATGACGACGACGGCCATGTCGTCGTGGCGGCCGGTCCCCACCCATTGGGACGCGAGCATCTGGACCCGCTCGACGACGGCCTCCGCGGGCATCCCGGCGCACTCGGCGAGCGCCCGGCGCAGCCGGACCTCACCGAACATGGAGCCGCCCAGCGGACCTCCGCGCGCCTCGGTGATCCCGTCGGTGTACAACACGCACGTTTCGCCCGGTGCCAGGGTCACCGGCACCGTCTCGGCGGAGACGTTGGGCAGCGCGCCGACCAGGGTGCCCTGCGTGGGTGCCTCCTCGACACCGCCGTCGGCCCGCACGATCAGCGGGGCGGGATGACCCGCACTGGTCAGACGCAGCTTCACGGTGTTGCCCTCGCGGGCGGCGGAGGCCAGCACCATGGTCGCGAAGCGGGCGTTGTGCGTGTTCAGCAGCGACGTGTTGAGCAGGCTCAGCATCCGCTGGTGGTCGTCCGCCATCGGCAGCAGGGCGTGCAGGGTGTTGCGGATCTTCCCCGTCATCACGGCTGCCTCAAGTCCCTTGCCGCACACGTCCCCGAGGACGACGAGCGAGGCCTCACCCTCCACGCTGGAGGGGTGGACGTCGTAGAAGTCGCCGCCGATGCGCTCGTGGTCCTGGGCGGGCCGGTAGCCGCCCGCGTACTCCACGCCGGAGACGTGGTGCAGGGACGGCGGCAGCAGCTCCCGCATCAGCGTCTCGGTGATCGATGCCTGCTCCGCGTACAACCGGGCCGCAGACATCGCGGCGCCCGCCCGGGCGGCGAAGAGTCGGGCGAAGACCTCCTCGGCCTCCGTGAAAGCGGAACTCTCAGTTCCGCGCAACAGGATCAGCGCGCCCGCGGGCACGCCGTGCCCCGGCAGCGGGGTGATCACGATCGACCCGACCTCCCCGAAGCCTTCCGGGATGAGCCAGGACGGAGCGGCGGACGGATCGATCCAGCGGGACGGCACGGGCGGGAAGCCCTGGAGGGCCTCACCCAGCCCCGGCACCTCATCGGGCGCTCCGGCCACGCGGGACGACCACGGCGCCCCGCCCCGCAGGCAGGTCACCACCGGCAACTCGGGTCCGGTGGCCGGCGCGATCACCAGCGCCGCGTCGGCGAGGTGCTCGGAGGCCATCTGCGCCGTGACGTCCATGCACCGCTCCAGATTGAGGGAGGAGAGGAGCAGGTTGGACGCCTTGGTGAGGAAGGCGGTGCGCTCCCGTTCCATCCGCAGCGCCTCGCGGGCCAGGCGGTGGTCCGTGTCATCGACCAGCCACCACACGACCGTTCCGTCGTCGGCCGCCGAGGGGTGCGCCTCGTAGGCGCGTTCCCCGACCTGGCCCTGGACGCTCCGGTCCGTGGCGGAGTCGGGTGGGAGGGGCGCGGGATCGGGATGCAGGTGCCGCGCGTGCGCGGAGGACAGCCATGTCGGTACGGCGTCCGCCAACGCCGCTCCCGGGCGCGCCCCGGGGAGGACCAGCCCTGCCGCCTCGTTGGCGAACACCACCATGGACCGGGCGTCCGCTACGAGCACGGGGTAGGGGGCCTCACTCCACGGGAAGCCGGGTGCGGTCGAAGGGATTGCCTGGGCGAGATTCACCAAACGTTGAAGGTCCGCTGCGCGAACCCCTCACCTCGATTGCCTAGAAGAAAATTCTTGCCCTCAGGCAACCATCCTTCATGAACCACTCCCTTGGCAACCGCGCCCCGTGCGGCGCGGTCCCGTACCGCACGTGCGTCGCGCCGACGCTCCCCGCGTCCGCGAGGTGATTCGTCCCACGGTGACGGTCACCACCAAACCGACATTCGACTGCCGTGCCGCACCTCTTCGTTGACCCCGGGTAGCGAGCCGCCGGTGCGGGCCCCGGTTCGGGGTGTTGCAGAATGTCGGGATGACTGGAGACGAGAACGAAGCCGTGGTCACCGTGACCAGACGCGAAGGCATCACCGTGGTCCACCTCCACGGCGACCTCGACGACGACAGCGCACCCGCGGCATCCCGAGCCCTCGGCGAAGCCGCGACAAGTGGCGCCGACCGGACGGTGGTCGACCTGTCCGGAACCTGTTTCGCGGACTCCGCCATCCTCCACGCCCTGCTGCAGGCCCAGAAGGCCCACGCCGCGGCGGGACTGGTGCTCGTTCTCGCCGGCCCCCTCCAGCCGGTCGTCCGCCGCCTGTTCGACGTCACCGGATCGGGGAGGGCCTTCCGTATGACGGACAGCCTGGAGACCGCGATGACATGCTGAGGATTCCGCTCCACCGAAGTACCTCGAAACGACGTGTTCGTCACAATCAAGGGCAGGCGATGTCGGTATGAACCTGCCCACAACGGCGGGCGGACCTTCCGGCGCCACGGTCCGGAGGGACGACCCCGCGCAGGCCGAGGTCACCCCGGCCGGTGCCCGGCACGCCGTTGCCGAGCTCCTGGGGCAGGCGGGTATCGGCCTCGACGGCGTCACGGCCGCCGACGCCCTCCTCGTCACCTCGGAACTCGTCACCAACGCGATCCGCCACGGCGGGGGCATCACCCGCTTCCGCACCGGCACCGCGGACGGCGCCCTCCACCTGTCCGTGAGCGACGCGAACCCCCACGTCCCGTTCGCGCGCACGGCCGAACCCGATCACCCGGGAGGGTTCGGCTGGCCGCTGATCCAACGCCTCGCCGAACGGGTCGAGATCACCCCTCTGACCGACGGCAAGACCATCACCGTCGTCGTACGCCTCACCTGACCGACTTCCGGGATGAGCCCGCGGCCCGGTCGGAGCCCGCACCGGTCGACGTCAGGTCGCGGTCGACGTCAAGTGGTGGTGGGCCGGCTCCGCGGCAGTGCGGCGATCCCCTGCGCGGTGCGAGCGGGGTCGAGGCGCAGGTCCCGGAGGGCGATGGTGTCGTACCGGCCGGCGGCAACGGCCGAGGGACGGGGCGCGCGCGGCCGCCTTGGCGTACGGGCCGTCGTCCAGTGGCTGCTCGCTGTCACCGCGTGGCGGTGGTCCCGTAACGCAAAAACGCCCAGCCGGGGTTCCGGCCGAGCGTGCGTGTGTCTGTGCGTGGGCGTGTGTTTCGGGGTCCGCCGGTGGCTCAGTACCAGTGGTGGGTCTGCCAGAAGTTCCAGGCGCCGACGGGGCTGCCGTAGCGGGAGTTCATGTAGTCCAGGCCCCACTTGATCTGGGTGGCGGGGTTGGTCTTCCAGTCGGAGCCGGCCGAGGACATCTTGGAGGCCGGGAGGGCCTGGACGAGGCCGTAGGCGCCGGAGGAGGAGTTCGTGGCGGTGTGGTTCCAGCCGCTCTCGCGGGAGACGATGTTGTTGAACGCCGCGAACTGTGCCGGGTCCTTGATCATCTGCTGGGCGACCGCCTTGGCGCTCATCGGTGCCGCCTGGGCGGGGACCGTGGCGAGCATGGAGCCGGCGACGCCGAGGGCGACGACGGTGCCCGCGAGGGCCTTCTTCGAGGCGGTGATGCGGCGGATGACGGTGTTGGACACGGATGCACCTTTCGAAGGGGACAGGGCGGTCGCCGCACGCCGAAGGCGTGCGTGAGCCACTCACGCGGTGGAGAGGGGTTCGTCGGCGGCGGGTGAAGCACCCGGGCCGCCCGGCGACTCATCCAGTTCTACCGACGCCCCACCGGCCTGGCAACGAGCCCGATTACTAGCCGCCCTCGCAGAAGGGGATCCTTGACCCGTCGGCGCGTGCGAGGGTGTCGGTGCAGGTGGGGGCCCGGCGCGGGAGCCGTGTCGGGCCTTTCGGGTCCACTATCCCGGGTCGTACGTGACGTGGGTCCTATGGGACGGCTCACCCCGGAGGTGTCCGAATCCGATGCACAAACACTGCAACTTGTCGCGATTCGGTCGGTTCGTCACTCTGGTTCCCTCGGGACCCGAGTCATGATCCGTAGGAGTGCCGATGAACCTGCGAGACGAACTCCCGGTCGACCATCCCCTCAATCGGGTCCACCGGATCGGTGCCGCGCTGTGCGGACTCCTCCTGCTCGCATTCGGCTGCCTGGGCTTCGCCGACAGCCTGTCCGCCTTCGACACCGCGGGGCGAAGCGTCGCCGGGATGTCCACCAACGGGCTGCTCAGCACCATCTCGGTGCTCGTCGGGCTGTTGCTGATCGTTGCCGCGCTGATCGGGGGGAACTTCGCGTCGACGGTCAACATCTGCGTCGGCGTGCTGTTCGTGCTGAGTGGATTCGTCCACCTGTTCCTCCTGGGGAGGTCGGGCAACATCCTCGACTTCGGCATGACGAACGTGATCTTCAGCTTCCTGATGGGACTACTGGTCATGACCTTCGGCATGTACGGCCGGGTCAGCGGAGGCCTGCCCCACGACAATCCCTACTGGCAGAAGCGCCACCCCGCACGGGCCGCCGGTGGCCCGGCCGGCCGGGAGCCCCGGTCGGCCCTCACGACCCTCGATGCGCACCTGCCCGGTCGATGAGGCCCTCGTGAGTGCCGCGACCGCATGATCAGCCAGTCGAAAGGTGGAGGAGCCATGTCCACAGTCGGAGTGCCGCCGGGTGAGACGCCGCCGGCGGAGGGTTCGACCGCGTCGGCGCATCCCGAGCGGGCGGACGGGGGCCTGTGGGAGCACCCGGGGCTGTTCGTGTTCCTCATCGTGATCGGGGCCCTGATGATCGCCGGGTTCTTCATCGCCCGGATCTGGGGCTGGTGACCGGAACTCCGGGCACCGCAGCCGTGATCGGCCGGTCGAGTGCCACGCGGCCGACCGGCCGATCGCGGTTCCGTACGCGACAGCCGTGACCGCACCGGCAGTCGCGCACCCGAGGTCGTGCCGCTACCGCCCGCGTTCAGCGCCGCACGAGGGCGAGGTTGCGGTTCAGCTCGGCCAGGAAGCGGACGACGACGTGCAGTTCCTCGGCGTCGAACCGGGCGCGGACGGCGTCGGTGGAGGTGGCCAGCGGGCGGAAGTACTCGCGCGCCGCCTCCCGGCCCGCCTGCGCGTAGTGGACGTGCACCACGCGCCGGTCGTCGGCCGCGCGCACCCGGCGGACGTGACCCGCCTTCTCCAGTCGGTCGAGGCACGCCGTCACCGCGCCGGACGTCAGGTTCATCCGCGCGCCCAGACGCCCGGGCGTCATCGGCCCCGCGTCCTCCTCGTGCTCGGCGTCGAGCACCGCGATGAGCGCCTGCACGTCGGTCAGGTGCAGTCCCTGGGCGTGGGCGAACTCCTGGGCGATGCGGTTGAACTCGGCGTTCATCCCACGCAGCAGAACGGCGAAGGACTGCAATCCGATCGGGTCGTCGCACGGAAGTACGGGCAGGGGCGTGTCGGCGCTTCGCATGGCACCAGCATATGATCTCTCGATCATTGAGATACTTTGTCATTGAGTAACCCGGGGAGAACCTTCATGACGCACACACCGCGATGGGCCCGCTGGCTGGTACCCGTCGTGCTGCTGGTGATCTGGCTCGGCATCGGCGGAACGCTCGGCCCGTACGCGGGCAAGCTCGGCGAGGTGGCCACGAACGACCAGGCCGCCTTCCTGCCGCAGAGCGCCGAGTCCACCAAGGTCGTGGAAGCGCGCAAGGACTTCGAGCGCTCCGAATCCGTGCCCGCGATCGTCGTCTGGCAGGCTCCCGCGGGGAGTTCCGTCACCGACGCGCAGCAGCAGGAGGCGAGCCGCGCCGTCGCCGCCCTCACGGGGCAGAAGGGCGTCGCCTCCGCGCCGTCCCCCGCCCTGCGCTCCGACGACGGTCAGGCCCTGCAGGCCGTGGTGCCCCTGGCCCCCGACCTCGGCGACGAGCTGCCCGTCGTCCTGGACGAGGTCCGCGCCGCCGTTGGGGCCGTACCCGGACTGAGCGCGACGATCGCCGGACCGGCGGCCACCCAGGCCGACCTCGCGGACGCCTTCGCCGGCATCGACGGGCTGCTGCTGGGGGTCGCGCTGGGCGCCGTCCTGCTGATCCTGCTGCTCGTCTACCGCAGCCTGCTACTGCCCATCGTGATCATCATCAGCGCCGTGTTCGCCCTCGGGCTCGCCTGCGCGGTCGTCTACGTCCTCGCGGACCACGGAGTCGTCAGGGTCGACGGCCAGGTCCAGGGCATCCTGTCCATCCTGGTCATCGGAGCCGCGACCGACTACGCGCTGCTGCTGGCCGCCCGCTTCCGGGAGGAGCTCGCCGCCCGCGACGACCGCACGGCCGCAGCCGTGGCGGCGGTACGACGCTCGGCGGGCGCGATCACCGCCAGCGCCGCCACCGTGGCCCTCGGACTGCTCGCGCTCCTGGCCAGCGACCTCACCAACAACAGGGCCCTGGGCCCGGTCGGCGCGATCGGAATCGTCTGCGCGGTCCTGTCCACCCTCACCTTCCTGCCCGCCGTACTCGTCCTCCTCGGTCGCGCCGCGTTCTGGCCGGCCACGCCCAAGCCGGCCGACGCCACCACGGAGGGACACCGGCTCTGGCGTCGCGTCGCGGGCCTCATCGACCGGGCGCCGCGCCGCGTCTGGGTCTCGACGACCCTGCTCCTGGTCGTCCTGGCCGCCTTCGCGCCGACGCTCACCTCACGGGGCGTTCCCCTCGACGAGATCTTCGTCAAGGACGCCCCCTCGGTCGCGGCCCAGGAGGCCCTCGGCAAGCACTTCCCCGGTGGATCGGGCCAGCCCGCGGTGATCATCGCCGACGCGGCCCGGGCGGGGGCCGTGGAAGCGGCGGTCCGGGCGACCGACGGAGTGGCCTCCGCCGCGCCCGTCACCGCCTCGGGCCGACCGGGCGCTGGAGGCGAGCCCCTGGTCGTCGACGGCAGGATCCGCATCGACGCCACGCTCGACGCCGCCGCCGACAGCGACGCGGCCAAGAACACCGTCGCCGAACTCCGCAGCCGCGTTCACGCCGTACCCGGCGCCGACGCCCTGGTGGGCGGCTACACCGCCCAGCAGTACGACACCGAACGGACGGCGGCCCGCGACCGGACGGTCATCGTCCCCGTCGTCCTCGCCATCATCCTGCTGATCCTCGTGCTGCTGCTGCGTTCCGTCCTGGTGCCCGTCCTGCTCGTGGCCACCGTGGCCCTCAACTTCCTGGCCACCCTCGGGGTCTCCGCGCTGGTCTTCCAGCACCTGCTCGGGTTCAGCGGCACGGACGCCTCCGTCCCCCTGTACGGATTCGTGTTCCTCGTCGCCCTCGGCGTCGACTACAACATCTTCCTCATGTCCCGCGTCCGCGAGGAGACCCTCACCCACGGAGTCCGCCAAGGCGTGCTGCGCGGCCTGACCACCACCGGCGGCGTCATCACCTCGGCCGGCGTGGTCCTCGCCGCCACCTTCGCCGCCCTCATGGTCATCCCGCTCGCGTTCCTGTTCCAGATCGCCTTCATCGTCGCCTTCGGGGTCCTCCTCGACACCCTCGTCGTCCGGTCCCTCCTCGTCCCCGCGCTCGTGATCGACATCGGGCCGAGGAGCTGGTGGCCCAGCTCCCTCGCCCGGGACGAGCACGCCAGGACCGGCGGACAGGCACCTCCCGCGTAAGGACGGATCACCGCCGGCCATCCCGACAGGACGGAGGGCCGGCGGTGAGCGGTCCCGTGCGCGAAGGCGTCAGCGGTGACCGAGTACGTTGACCACCAGCCCGTTGGGGTCACGGACGAAGAACCGTCGCACGCCCCACTCCTCGTCCTGCAACGGGTGGACGATCTCCGCTCCGCTGTCCCGCACCAGCGCGTAGGCCGCGTCCACGTCGTCGACCTCGACGCTCATGTCGGGGACGACCGGCGCCGTCCTGTCCTCGGCCATGAAGCTGATCTGCGCCGCCGGGGTCGACGGGGAGGCGAGCGTCATGATCCAGCCGTGGTTCATGACTTCCTCGAACCCCAGCAGGCCGTAGAACTCCCGGCTCTCGGGCACGGCTTGCGACCGGACATTGGGCACGACACGGCGAACGGCCATCGACACTCCAAGGGGATCAGGGGATCAGGGGATCAGGGGATCAGGGGATCAGGGGATCAGGGGATCAGGGGATCGGACGTCTTCGGGCCCTCCAGCAGTACTACGGAGCGCCCCTCGTCGCACCCGCTTTCCGCCCCCCCGTCGACGCCGACCGGGAAACCCGCGCGACCACTGCCGTCAGGTGGTGCGACACTCGCCCCCATGAAGCCCAACGATCCCAAGGACGATCTGCACCGCTACCTCCGGGCGGCCCGCGAAGCCGTCGTATGGAAGCTGGACGGCCTGTCGGAGTACGACATCCGACGCCCCCTGACCGCGACCGGCACCAACCTCCTCGGCCTGGTCAAACACCTCGCCGGCGTCGAACTCGGATACTTCGGCCCGACCTTCGGCCGCCCGCACGACGAAGAGCTCCCCTGGACCGAGGAGGGATCCGAACCCAACGCGGACATGTGGGCGACCGCCGACGAGTCCCGCGAGGACATCGTCGGCCTCTACCGCCGGGCCTGGGCCCACGCGGACGCGACGATCGAGGCACTGCCGCTCGACGCGATGGGCCACGTCGAGTGGTGGGGCGACAACGGCGACGCGACGCTTCAGCGCATCATGCTGCACATGACGGCCGAGACGAACCGCCACGCCGGCCACGCCGACATCGTCCGCGAACTCATCGACGGCAAGGTCGGCATGCGGGAGAACAACAGCAACATGGACGGTGGCGACGAGGCCTGGTACGAGGAGTACCGGACGAGGCTGGAGACGTCGGCCACGGAGGCCCGCGCCAAGTACTGACGGCGCCCCCGGCGCACGTGCCGCCGCAGGGCCACCACCGGAGCCGTGATCGAGCCGGTACCGACCGGTCGAACCTCTGTGGATCCTCAAGTCCCTTGCCGTTCACGCGACACGGCGGCCACGATGGCCGACATGACTGGATTCCTGGGACAGAACACCAAGCACAACTTCGTGCTGCTCATCCGGGACGCGGACACGGTCGCGTCGGCCCTGCGGCAGGCCCTGACCGAGGCCTCGCCCGAGGAACGCGCGGGCCTGGAACGGGCCGTCGCGCTCGTCGGGTCCCACGCCGAGGCCACCGAGTCCCAGCTGCGCGCCCGTTGGGTCCGCTCCCGACTGGCCTCCGTCGGCTACACCGGGGACGTCGACTCCGCCTACGCCGTGAAGGCGCTGCGCCAGGCGGAACCGAAGCTGAGCCTGCTGGCGGCGGCCGAACTGCAGCGGGACGCCGTCGCCCATCCCGAGTGACCCGGGGCGACGGACGGTCGCCCCGGGGCCTCAGGGCGGTGCCGCGCCGGCGTCGCGGTGAGCGCGGACGAGCAGGTCCAGGTCACCGAGCCGGTCCAGTCCGCTCACGGCCCGGGCCATGCGCGGGTTGCCCTCCAACCGTGCACGGTGCCGGTCCAGGAAGCTCCAATAGCCGACGGTGAAGGGGCAGGCGCGCTCTCCGGTGCGGTCGGTGGGCCGGTACCGGCAACCGCCGCACAGGTCGCTCATCCGGTGGATGTAGGCCCCGCCCGACGTGTAGGGCTTGGTGGTCATCAGCCCACCGTCCCCGTACTGGGACATGCCCACCACGTTCGGCAGCATCACCCAGTCGTAGCCGTCCACGAAGGACCGGTGGAACCAGTCCGTCACCTCGGCCGGGTTCCAGCCCCGCTGCAGGGCGAAGCTGCCGAGGACCATCAGCCGGGGGATGTGGTGCGTCCAGCCCGAGTCCCGTACCTGCGCGAGCACGGTCGACAGGCAGCGGGCCTCCACCGCGTCCGCGTCCAGCTCCCGGAACCACGCGGGAACCGCTGCCGTGTGCCGCAGGGCGTTGCCGTGCCGGTACTCCTCGCCCAGGTGCCAGTAGAGGTGCCACACGTACTCGCGCCAGCCGCACACCTGCCGGACGAACCCCTCGGCGCTGTTCAGCGGGACGTGCCCGGCGCGCCAGGCGTCCTCCGCCCGGGTCACGCACTCCCACGGATCGAGAAGGCCGAGGTTGAGGGAGGAGGACAGCAGGCTGTGGCTCATGACGGGGTCGCCGGCCAGCATGGCGTCCTCGTGGGCGCCGAAGCCCGCGAGACGGTGGTTGACGAAGTGGTCCAACGCGGCCAGGGCCTCGCGGCGGCTCGCGGGGAACAGCCGGGGGCCGTCGCGGCCCACGAAGGTGATGCCCTCCTCCCGTTCCCAGCGGTCCAGGTCCCGCCGGACCTCCTCGTCGATCTCGTCCTCGCGCGGCCGGTACGGGGCCGGCGCGCCGAGGGTGTCCCGGCCGCGGGGCGGAGGCTCGCGGTTCTCGTGGTCCAGGTTCCAACGGCCGCCCGCCGGCCGGTCGCCGTCCATCAGGATGTCGTGGGAGCGGCGGGTGTTCTCGTAGAAGTTCTCCTGGAGCAGCCGCCGGCCCTTCTGCCGGGCGGCCCAGTCGGCGAACTCCCGGTGGCCGACCACGAACCCGCGCGCCGGATGCACCGTGACCTGCGGCAACGAGGTCACCAGGGCGAGGGCGGCCCGCGAGGTCGGATGGTGCACGGAAACGGGATCCGTGCCCGCCGCCCGCGCCAGGCCCTCCCGGTAGGTCTCCGCCGTGACGTACTGCGCGCTCCCACCGAGGTCTGCGGCCCGGTGCCGCATGGCGCTGAGCACCAGGTGGGCCTTGGCCCGGTGGAAGCGCCGCCGCCGGAAGACGGCCCGGGACTCGATCAGGAGCCACCGGGTGTTCCTCGGTGTCCCACCGGCGGCCGTGGCGGTGAAGTGGGGGCCGAGCTGGTCGCCGAACAGCCAGTGCACGGGGCTCATGCCCCCATCCAACCAACAGGGGCCGGTCCGAGGGCGGCCGACACGGCCGCGCCTACCGGGCC
Organism: Streptomyces sp. NPDC057939; assembly: GCF_042887545.1. NCBI lineage: Bacteria > Bacillati > Actinomycetota > Actinomycetes > Kitasatosporales > Streptomycetaceae > Streptomyces > Streptomyces sp. NPDC057939. The sequence continues at coordinate 225,640 of NZ_JBHVPG010000007.1, read as the reverse complement.
CCGCCCACGGCACGGCGGGTGGCGGAACGCAGTGCGAACGCCATCACCACTTCGAACACACCGAGCAGGACGAGCCACAGTCCGAGGAGACGTGTCAGGGCGATCGCGGAGTTCACCGGGAAGCAGAGCACGACGATCCCGGCGACGGCGCCGAGTGCGCCCAGGCCGAGGAGCATGCCGCGGTGCACCAGTCCGCGGTCGGCGATCGCCACGTACGCCGTGAGGACGCCCGTCAGCAACCAGAAGACCCCGACGATCAGGGACAACGCGCCGATGGTCTGCATCGGGTGCCGCAGGACCAGGACGCCCGCCAGGAACGCCAGCAGGGCGATGAGGACACCCGCCAGCCTGCTGCCGCCCCGGTCACTGCTCTGCGAGAAGGCGGTCACGAACCGGAAGCCTCCCGCCACCAGCAGTTGCAGACCGATGATCACGGCCAGGACGTGCAGCGTCCCATCGGGCCAGACGAGCACCAGGATGCCGGGGATCAGGGTCGCCAGCGCGAAGCCGAGCGCCCAGCGCCAAGAGCTTCCGAGCTGCTTCAGGAAGTCCTCGGGGTCGCCGTGCGCGTACTGCGCGGCCGTGTCGGGGGATCCGTTCATCACGCCTCCCGGGCGGGCCGGCGCTTCGCAGGGGGGCATTCGAAGCCGCCGGAAATCCCGCGTTCGATCGTGCAGTTCATATTAGGCCGTGGTGCGGCGGCTCGCCGCACCACGGCCACCGGCGGAGGGGCGTTCGCGTGGCGGTCACCGAACGGGAAGTCGACGATGAAGTCATCACCGCCGCCCTCGCCCTCGCCACCGAACGCGGCCGGGCCACGAGGGCCGCCCGACCCCATGGGTGTGCTGCCATGGTGCTCGACCTGCTCCTCATCGCACTCGCGGTCACGCTGTTCCCGCTGCCCGTCATGGCCTTCGTGCTGGTGGTGTCCGCTCCCCGAGGGGTATGGAAGGGCCTCGCGTTCATCCTTGCCTGGCTGGCATGCCTCGTGGCCGTGATCGCCGCCGTCCTGCTGTTCACCGACGGGAAGCCGCCACCGCCGCGCTCACCGCCCTCCGTGGCGGCGCTCGTCGCCACCCTGCTGATCGGCATCGGCCTGGTCGTCTACGGCGGCCACCGGCGTCACCGCGGCAGCGCGGCGGCCGCACCCGCGCGAGCGGCCACCGCGCCCTCCACGAAGTCCCGCGTGGACGGCGTCACCGTATGGTCCGCGGCCGCCCTGGCGGTCCTCCTCCAGCCCTGGGGCATGGTCGCCGCCGCTGCTGCGACGGTCGTCCAGGCCGACCTCTCCCACGCCGGGTCCTTCCTGTCCCTCGCCGGCTTCTGCTTCCTGGCCACCTCCACGCTGCTCGCCATGGAGCTCTACAGGGTGTTCTCGCCGGAGAAGGCCCAGCACGCGCTGCTGCGCCTGCGCGGATGGCTCGAACGCCACAAGGAGCCTGCGATCGTCGTGATCTGCCTCCTGCTCGGACTGTGGCTCGTCGGCAGGAGCCTCTACCAGCTGACCGGATGACGGGAGGACCGGATGGCGGGCCCCCAGGACCCGGCGGCCGGTCGACCGGCCGCCGGGTCCCGGGCCGCTCCGGTGCGGCCCGCCGGACGGTCCGTCGGTCGGTCGGCGTCCGGTCAGTGGGAGGCGCGGAGCGAGGCGTCCAGGGCGGACATCAGCCGTGCCACCCGGTTCCTGCCGGTCGGGGCGGTGGGATACCGGCACAGCACGGAGATCAGCGCGGGCGTCGCGCGTTGCCGGGCCCGCTCGATCAGCAGCTCCCCGACGGCGGGATCGTCGCCCGCGTTCAGCTCGGCGACGCGGGCGGCGGTCGCCGCGGCGCGCAGGATGTGGCCCACCTGGGTGGCCCGCGCGATCGGGTGCAGGTACGCGGCGGCCGCCGCGTCCCCGGCGGAGCGGGCCGCGAGGAGCGCGGTTTCCGTCCCCGCCTCCTTCGCGGCCCGGTGGGCCTCCAGCGACGTCACGCGTTGCAGGTTGCTCCTCCTCGCGCCGTTGACGAACTCCCACGCGGCATCGACGGCGGCGCGGGGACGGGAATCCCCGGGAACGGCCTCCTCGAACACGGCGAGGACCTCCTGCGCGCTCTCCGCCGCGTAGCGCGTCACGACGCGCAGCTCGTCCATCGTCAGTTCGAAATCACCGGCTGCCGTTGTCATGGTTCCGATCCTTCCACCCCTGGCGTACGCCGTCCCCGGAATTTCGACCGCCCGACCTGTACGGCGGCGTTCGACGTGCCGGTCATGGCCGGGCTGTCTTGACTGGGGTCGTGGACAGCGATCAGCGGCCTTCCGTCATGGCGTACCGAAACCTGATCATGGCGACGGTGGGGTTCGGGCTCACGTTCTGGGCGTGGGACCTGATCGCTCCGCTGGCCGCCGGGTACAAGGACCGGCTGGGGCTCAGCTCCTTCCAGCAGTCCCTGCTCGTCGCGATCCCGGTCCTCGTCGGATCCCTGGGACGCATCCCCGCGGGCGCCCTCACCGACCGCTACGGCGCCAGGCTGATGTTTCCGCTGGTGTCCGCGCTCACCATCGTGCCGGTGCTCCTGCTGATCCCCGTCAAGAACGACTACGCGCTGCTCCTGGTGGTCGCCCTCCTGCTCGGTCTGGGCGGCACCACGTTCGCGATCGGTGTTCCGCTGGTCAACTCCTGGTTCCCGCCCGGTCGGCGCGGCTTCGCGCTGGGCGTGTTCGGCATGGGGACCGGAGGCGTGGCCCTCTCGGGCTACTTCACCCCGCGCATCGCCGCGCACGGCGAGAACCTGCCCTTCGTCGTGGTGGCCGCCGCACTCGCGGTGTACGCCGTGCTGGCCGCGATCCTCATCACCGATCGACCCGGGCGCCCGGTACCGAGCGCGTCCCTGGCCTCCCGGCTCCGGCAGGCCGGAGGACTGAGGGTCACGTGGGAGCTCTCGGCCCTGTACGCGATCGGGTTCGGGGGAGTCGTGGCGTTCGGCGTCTACCTCCCGACCTACCTGAAGACCTGGTACGAGCTGACCCCGACCGACGCCGGCACCAAGGCGGCCGGCTTCGCCCTGGTCACCGTCATCTTCCGTCCGGTCGGAGGCCGGCTGTCGGACCGGTTCCACCCGGCACTCGTCACCGCGGCGGCCCTGGCGGTCGTCGCCCTGTTCGCCGTGGTGCAGGCGTTCGACCCGCCGCTCGCCCCCTACGGGACCGTCGCCCTGCTGCTGATGGCGGCCGGGCTCGGCACGGCGGGCGGCAGCGTCTTCGCCCTGGTCTCCCAGGTGACTCCACAATCGCAGGTGGGCAGCGTCACCGGCATCGTCGGCGCCGTCGGCGGCCTCGGGGGATTCGTGCCACCACTGCTGATGGGCGCCATCTACAGCGCCAAGGGCTCCTACTCGATCGGGTTCATGCTGCTGTCCGACCTGGCCCTCGCCGGATGCGTGTACGCCTTCGGCCGCATGCGGACCCTGCGCGCGAGCCGGTGAGCCGTCCCGGAGACGCACCGGCCGGCGCGGCCCCGGCCGACAGGATCCGAAGCGGACGGGTCAGGAACCCGTCGGGCACTCGGCCCGGCGGGCGTCGAACGTGCAGTCCAGGGTCTTGACGATCCGCTCGAACGCCTCGGGCGTCGTGGGCGCGTTGAACGCGTGGTGGGCGGTCATGCCCTGGTGGTGGAGCATGAGCGTCCAGGGGCGGTGGGCGGCGCGGATCGCGTCGGCCGGCGGGGCGCCGGGGTGGAGGACGATGGTGTGGTCGAGGCCGTCGATCGGATAGACGAGGCCCTGCGCGGCCGCCCGACGGGCCTGTTCGGGGTGCCAGCAGAAGCGGGCCGCCGCATCGTCGAGTCCGGCGAAGCGGTGGAGTGCGTGGAGGTGGTCCAGTGCGTGCTCGTGGAGGTCTTGGTGGCGCTGCTGCACCCATAAGGCCATGGGCCGTTTCCCGTCTCGGTCTCCGCCTGTACTTGCGCATTGAACAACGGCCGGCGCGACCCGCCCCGGTTACGTCCCGGTACAGACCGAAACCGGACCCAGGCAGGCGTGAAATCGGCCCGCACACCCGTCGGGGCGACGGGCGGGCCTTACGCCGCTCGGTCCAACGGGCCGCTCGGCGCGGCGCTCCCCGGGCAGAACACCCTCATGGACAGCAATCGCGAGACGGATCCGGCGCACCAGGTGCCCGAGGGCGTCGACGAGGGGACGGTGCGCGCCCTGGGCGCGCTTTCGAAGGCGCTGGAGACCACGGAGCGGGCCCGCGGCCACCTCTACGGCTTCCACCAGCTGACGGGGACGGCGGACTTCGAACTCGGCGAAGCGGTGCGGCTGCTGCGCGAGGCGGGCCACGAGGAGCACGCCCGGCGGGTGGAACGGGAGATCGTGGGCCGCAACGTGATCCCGGGCCACTGGACGTTCCAGATCATCGAGGCCTACAACTCCACCTACTACCGTCCCTTCGCCGCCGTCGAACGTGACGTAGTCGACGAGCTGGCCGGCGGACGCGACCACCTCCTGGAGGCCCGCCTCAAGACGACGCGGCGGACCCCCGGCCATCCGGACCACACCGCGACACCCCCCGCCTCCTGATCGAAGGGCCGACCGCCGCCACCGGGACGGCGCCCTGCTCGTTCCGCGCCGGTCCGTCCCGGTGGGCCCGCCTGCGTGCGGCGTGCACGCTCCGCCGCGCCAGGCACAGTTCGCCGGCCGGCGCGTGACAGTCCGGGCACGGCACGGCGTACGCGCCGTGCCGGAAACGGCGGTGCGTCTCGTACACCGCGTCCAGCATCGCGTCGGCCCCCCACGAGTAGGGCAGGACGGTGGGCGTGGGGGCGTCCGACCGAGGGGATTGGCGGGCGAGCCGGGTCTGGGTGGTGCTCATGGAGTGCGGCTCCTTGTGCGGCGGCAGCGTACGGAGAATCGATGTCTCCCCTCACCGTTCCCACAATTCCGCAGTTCAAGATCAGTTCGAGCGGAAGGACGGTGCCGGTCACGCGGCGGACGCCCCGCTCGCGCACGCCGATGGGCCCCGTTCGGTAGGAACGCGCCACGTTCTAGGGTGGGATCATGGATCTTCAGGGCGAACTGATCGAGCACCCGTACTCCGTCTACGACAGGCTCCGGGACACCGCGCCGGTGTGCCGCGTCACGGGCACCGACGGCACGCCCGCGTGGCTCGTCACACGGTACGACGACGTCCGTGCGGCGCTCACCGACCCGAGGCTGTCCCTGGACAAGTCCAACGCCGCGGAGGGAACCTACCGGGGCTTCGCCCTCCCGCCCGCGTTGGACGCCAACCTCCTCAACATGGACGCTCCGGATCACACGCGCATTCGCGGGCTGGTGGCCCGCGCCTTCACCGCGCGGCGGGTGGAGCAGCTGCGGACGCCGATCCGCGAGACCGCCGACCGGCTCCTGGACCGGCTCGGGCCGGCCGGCAGCGCGGACCTGCTGGCCGGCTACGCGTTCTCGTTGCCGATCATCGTGATCTGCGACCTGCTGGGGATACCCGAGGACCGGCGTGTGGACTTCCGCGGTTGGACGGAGGCGCTGGTGGCACCGGATCCCGCGCGACCGCAGGCGGTGAAGGAGGCGCTGGTGGCGATGCTCGGCTTCCTCACCGAGCTCATGGCGCACAAGCGGAGCCGGCCCGCCGACGACCTGCTGTCCGACCTGATCGCGGTCCGGGACGCCGAGGGGGACCGCCTCAGCGAGGACGAGCTGATGTCGGTCGCCTTCCTCGCCCTGTTCGCGGGCTACGAGAACACGGCCCAGCTGATCGGCAACGCGATCCACACCCTCCTGCGGCATCCGGAGCAGCTGGCCCTGCTCCGCAAGGATCCCTCCCGACTTCCCGCCGCGGTGGCCGAGTTCGCCCGTCTGGAAGGTCCCGCCCTGCTCGCGATCCGCAGGTTCGCCACCGAGGACCTGACCATCGCGGGCGTCACGGTGGCGGCGGGGGAGACGGTCCTGGTGTCCCTGTCGGCGGCCAACCGGGATCCGGCGCGCTTCGCGCAGCCCGACGTTCTGGACCTCGACCGCGACACCTCCGGCCACCTGGCGCTCGGCCACGGCATCCACTACTGCCTCGGCGGCCCCCTCGCCCGCGCGGAGGTGGAGATCGCCCTCGCGGCCCTCCTGGAGCGCTACCCCACGCTGGAGTTGGTGGATCCGGCTCCGCAGTGGCGCCGGTCCCTGCGCTCCCGAGGTCTGAGGGAACTGTCGGTCCGCTACGAGGCGGTACGCGAATCGCCCTGATGCGGCGTGCGGAACGGCAGCGAGCCCTGCCCACGCCGTGGCGGCGTCGGCAGGGCTCGTGGTGGAGCTGGTGGTGGAGCCGAGGGAGACGACCTAACCCGACGCCAGGGCCTTCTTCTGACGGAGTCGTTCCCGGAAGGCGCCCATCATGGGGAGCGTCAGGCCGGCGAAGAGGAAGATCACCGCGAGGCCGCTCAGGGTGGGGCTGATGAACTCCTCGGTCTTCAGCGACCACGGCCTGTCGAGGGTGTAGAAGATGATGTAGCTCCCCTTGGTCAGGGCGTAGGCCAGTCCGAAGACGGCCGCCATGGCGGACAGGGAGAACCCGGCGCCGCTCCAGGGCCGGATGCCCCAGTTGCGGCGGGCCGTCCTGCCGCACATGAACGCCAACTCCCCGCAGGTGACCATGACGTACGAGAGGTAGAGCAGGAGGTACGCCGCGACCTTGGGGTTGTCGGCGTGGGCGGTCGTGAACGCGATGTCGGGGGCGTTCGTCGCCAGGAACAGCGGAACCATGATCGCGAGCTCGACCACGGCGGCGAAACCCCGGTGGAAGATGGCCGACTTCACGTACTCGGGACGGTAGGCCAGGTCCACCATGGTGATCTGCAGTGCGGCGCACCAGAGGATCGCGCAGACGTGCGCGATGAGCTTGCCGATGTTGACGACACCGGTGACGTCCTCCGCCGCCCCGGCCACGACGGGGACCGCGAACAGGACGCCAAGTGTGCACACCCCGAACGCGATGGCGATGGCCCATGTGGATACCCGGGGAGTTCCCAGGGCCCTGCGCGTGCAGAGCACGGTGACCAGCAAGCCGGCCAGTGTGCACGTCCCGAAGACTATGCCGTCCACTACTACAGCCCTTCCAATGAGTCGGCCGCATAGTGAGCGGCCTCGTCCGGTTTCCGCCGTCGCCGGCGCTTGCTCGGCGGCGTGACGGCCGCTCGGGGCGGAACCGGTTCCAGGCCGACGTGGGCCCTTCGCCGTTCCAAATCTTTGATGACGCCCGACAGTTCACTCTCCGGGAGACCGTTCAGCAGGGCCAGGACGTGTCGCGCGAGAGGGTTTTCGAACGCCTCCAGCGCCTCGAGGTCGTCGTAGGCCTCGTGCGGGAGGAGGTGGGCGGGTGGGACGCCCAGAGCTTCGCACAGGGCCAGCAGGGTGCCGACGGTCGGGTTGGTCTGCGAACCGTTCGCGATCTTGGCGATGGCGGCATGGGACAGCGAAGGATGGCCGTCGGGCAGGGCGTCGACGGATTCCGAGAGCGACCTGGACGTGTGGCTACGGCCCCGCAGGCCGGTCATGAGGGCCTTGAGTTTGTCCGCGATCGACGGACGGTCGCCGCTCACGCCAGGCAGGAGGTGCCGCTCACGGCCCGAAGGACGTCCTGCTGATGCATGCACACAACCACGTACCGGTCTCTCGCTCTGTCTGGGCCTACGCCTGTGTACTTTAGTTGACACGGTTGGGTGCGGAAGGCAGTATCCCGATAGGGAACGCAACCTTGCGCACCGGCGTGTGCGCGGGAATTCGGGCCTGCGCACGAGGGGGCGTCGAGCTGCCGTGGCGGCCCCTCGTACGAGACGTCCCCGCAGGTTGGACACGGGGCGGAGGAGCGACCGGCCGCTGGTCGGCCGCACACCGTGCGGCGCGTACCCACGCGGTCGGCGTTGCACCATACAGGGGGGCAGTTGAGTCCGGAGTTGGCATTCAGGGACCGTGACCGGGCGTCGGGACGGGCCGCGGGGGACGTGCGTTTCTCGCCCGGCCGCCTCCGACGACACGACAACGGCTCCACTCCCGTCCTCGATGGTGGGCTCCGCGGTCGTGGGAACGTACCCGTCCAGCCCCGTCCGACCGCTCCGACCGTGGGGGCACGACCGCTTCCCAGCATGCCCGAGCGCCGTTCGCGCACTGTGCATTTCGAGTCAGGGGCCCTGCCGGATCCGGGTGAGCACGTGAGGCTCGCGGGAGAGCAGGCATGAGGTCGTGACCGAGGTGCCCGTGCAGCTCCCTGTACGGCACGGGGCACCCACGCGACAACTTCCGGACTGCTTCGAGGAGCGCTCGATGCCAACCCTGGGCACGCTGCCCACCCGCAACCCCGAGCTCGAACTGACCTTCTTCGGCCAGTGCTCCGCTCCCGCCCGGGCGGTGGAGGTGACGGGCGTCCTCTCGCTGACCCCGGAGAAGCTCCTGGAAGAAGGGGCACCGTCCACGCTGCCCGACGGCTTCGTCGTACTGATCGCCGACACGGTCCCCTTCCGCCTGCGCGGTCGCATCACCATCGTGCTGGAGGTACTGCTGCGGCGCATGAGTCGTGACGGTTGCGCCGGTCTGATCCTCAGCTCCGCTCCGGGTGCCCGTCAGCCGTACCCCCAGCCCCTCGTGGACCTGGCGGACCGGCTGGGCATCCCCCTCCTCCTCACCACCGCGCCGGTGGAACAGTGGCAAGGGGTGCACGAAGCCATCCAGGAGTCCCGGGTCGCGTGCGCCGAGCGGCGGGCCGCCCAACTCGCCTCACTCGTACAGGAACTGCCGGCCCGACTCGCCGACCACAGGGCCATGCAGCGCATCGCCGACTGGCTCGCCCGCGCCCTCGACGTACAGGTGATGGTCAGCGAACCCGACCGCGTCCTCGTCGCGTCGCCGGCCACGGCGGCCGAGGAACTCGCGCAGGCGATCATCCGTCAATCCGTCGACGGCAACGCCCCTGACGCCCGCTCCGGACCGCACACCCGGCTCATCTCGCTCGGCCCCTCCTCCGCCGCGGACACGGTCCTCGCGGTGGCCCGGCGCACGCCGTTCGACGACGCCGATCTGCGACTGCTCCGGCAGGCCGCCAAGCTCCTCGGATTGGTGGACCAGGCGCGCCGCGAGTACCGGGCGGCCTCCGACGCCGTCCGGGACGCGCGCGGCGCCGCCGCGGAGCTCCTGCTGGACGGCGAGGTGTCCAAGGCCCGCCGGGTCATGAGGAGCCTCGCGCCGGGACTGCTCGACCCCGAGACCGCCCGGGTCTTCGTCGTGGAGACCTCGCCCAGTCGACGCGACGCAGCCGTCCGCCGCTGCGAGGCCGTCACGGCCGGCCGCGCCATGGTCATCGCCGACGCGCGCCGCCACGACCGGATCCTGGTGATCCACCCGGTCCGGGCCGACGAGACGGACGACAAGGTGGCCGTCGAGCTGACCCGGCTGGTTTCCGTACTCGGTGCGGAGGCCTCGCTGGGCGGCAGCGGGGTGTACTCCATGTCCCTCCTCGGCCGCGCCCTCCACGAAGCGACCACCGCCCAGCGGTTCGCCGTCCACCAGCCGGACTCCGTCGCGCTCTCCGTGCAGGACACCGACCTGGTGAGCCTGCTTCCGGCCCACGACGCCCAGGTGTGGGCCCGCCGGCTGTTGAGTCCCCTGATGCAGGTCGACACCCAGTGGGAACTGCTCCGCGAGACGCTCCCCACCGCCCTGGCCTACCCGTACACCGTGGCCGCGCGGCGTCTGGACCTGCATCGCAACACCGTGACCCGGCGGGTGGCCCGCGCCGCCGAACTGCTCAACAAGGACTTCGCGGCGCTGACGGACCGCGTCACCGTCGGCCTGGCGCTGGAGATCGTCACCCAGCGGGAGTTGCCGGAGCCTCCCGGCGGATGCCTCGAAGCCGAGGAGCCCACGCTTCGGGGGCTGCTCGACGGCCCGCAGATCCGTGCCTGGGCCGAGGTGTTGCTGCGGCCCGCCTGCGCGGACAGGCGCGACCTGCTCAGCACGGCGACGGCGTGGCTCACGTTCGACGCGCACCTGGAGGCGACCGCGCGTGAACTGGGTCTGTCGGAGGCCACGGTCCGCTCGCACATCAGAGCGCTGGAAGGGCACCTGTCGCGTGACCTGTCCTCGCTGAGCGGCATGCGCGACCTGCTGTTCGCATTGAACCTCATGTCGGGCGCCCCCCAGCTTCCGGACTCGTCCCGCGAACTGTGCGCGGCCGCCTGATCCGATCGGCCCGCGGGATACAGGCCGTCATGCCCCGAACCGAGGTGCCGGGCCCTTTCGAGTGCCTGTTTCACCGGCTGCGGAACGGAGCGGACATGTCCCGTCGTCCGGTGCTCCTTTCCGCAGGTTGAGCGAAATCTGATCGGCTTGCGACGAGTTCGTCCTCCGTCGGGCGTCTGCTACTGGAAACCCTTTTCGGAGGCTCGGGGGCGATTCCGCGCGGACGGTCTGTGACCGGCTCCACGATTTTGACTTTTCGGCCGGCGGGAACGCGAAGGACGGCTGGAAACGGGTTTACTTCCCGAGCGGCCGGACGAAGCGACCGATACGGGTGGCGGCTGTGGCTTCCGCGAGGAGTCCGCAGAGCGCTCCGTGCGGCGCGGCAGGTGCAGTTCTTGAGGAAAACGCAGGTGGGAGCATCCGGCGCAGTAGACGCCGGCGCCCATGACGACGCCTTCGGGTGGCCGAAAATACGCGGGATGTTTGACCGGAATTACCTCCATGAATCCGGGTCGGGTCGTGCGTGATTCGTTGAATCCGAAATTGGACTCGGTGGCCGAAAATCGGCGTCCCGCGAATCTTCGACTCACGGGATAAGCGGCCGGGTTTTCTTTGCGGCGGGCCCGATGTGCAACTCCGGAGGGTCGGAGCCGCGGCATGTGCACCTCAGGTGCATATGTATGAGTCATGGTGCAGAACCCACAGGTCGAACTCCTCGGATTGTGCATCTGCGCAATGGTGAGCGATTCCGTACCTGCGTAGCGTTGTCGGAGCAAGCACAGCCCGACCAGCATTTCGGAACCCACGGTTCGAGAAATCGTGCAGTGCCGGACCACGGGGGTGTACGGCACGGAAGTGGACCCGGAAGAGGGTGACGGCGTGCTTGCGGGCGATCCGGTCGCCTTGAACACCGGACGACGGGTGCCGGGGGAGTGGCAGGAGCCGCTTCCCCCGGACAACCCGCCGCCCGTCCGGGCGAGGGCCGGTCGAGTGCCCCCCGGTCGGCGATGGCGCCACGCGCATCGGGAGCCGGCCCGCCTCCTGCGCCCCGCCCCTTGTGTCCCGCTCAAGGCGTACATACCATCAGAGGTATGCTCAGGAAGCAGGAGTCCGGCGAGCTCGACGAACGGGATCTCGCCTACCGCATCGCCCAGGCGGTGTTCGACCGCCGGACGGAACTCGGCTGGTCCCAGAGTCAACTCGCCGAGGCGGCCGGCATGAGGCAGCCGCACGTCTCCCGGCTGGAAGCCGCCCGGAGCCTCCCGAGTCTTGACGTCCTCCGCAGGGTCGCCGAGGCGCTGGGCACCGACCTCACCGTGGCCCTGGTGCCCCGCGAAGCCGACCGCAAGGTCGTCGAGGAGGTCGCCCCATGACGTACTGGCGCAGTCGCGCCGCCGAAATGAGGCACCGCCACTTCGTGGACACGCCGGCCGTGGTGGCCGCCGCGGTGGTGGTCCTCGCCGCCGTGGCCGCCTAAACCACGGACTACGCCACCATCACCCTCCTGATCGGCGACGTACTGCTGGTCTGCTCCCTCGCGATGCGGAGGCGGCACAACAAAGGGCCGCTGTGCGTGGAGTGCGTCAAGCGGATGCCGCTCAACCCGGCGGAGACGGCGCGCGGGGATCGCAACGCGCGCTGGGGCCTCAGGGTGTTCCACAGCTCCACCGGATCACTCCCGAAGGTCGTCATGACCCTCACCGTGATCGCGGGCTCCACGGTCCTGTGCCTCGGCGCCGTGTGCCGGGTGGTGGTCACGGGAGGCGCGCCCGAGCGGGTGAATCCCTTCCTCGCGCTCGGGCTGTCCGTCACGGCGGTCGGCGAATGGATGATCCGGACCCACAGCCGCCTCGGCCCGTGGTGTCCGGACTGCGACGACGGCGGCGACGAGGACGACGAGGAGACACCGGTCGAAGACCCGACCGGCGGACGGGACCGGCCCCTGGCGGCGTGAGCGGGGACGCCTCACCCGTTCGGCCTCTTCCCGGGTGAGCTCCGGCGCGTCCCGGCACAGGCTGGCAGGGGTGCTGCGCGAACGCGCGCGCCGCGGACGAGAGGACCCGGCCGATGAACTGGCAGATGCCCGTGGCCAAGGGGCGGATCACCGCGAAGTACCGGCAACCCGGGGGCTGGGCGGCCGGCTTCCACACCGGAGTGGACTTCGGGTGCCCCGCCGGCACCCCGGTCGCGGCGGTCGGCCCGGGCACCGTGGTGGCGGCCGGTGACCAGGGCGCGTACGGGAACTGCGTGATCCTTCGGATGGAGGACGGACGCTTCACCCTGTACGCGCACCTCAGCAGGGTCGACGTCAAGCCCGGTCAGAGCGTGAGCGGCGGCCTGCGGCTGGGCCTGTCCGGTGCGACGGGCAACGTGACGGGGCCGCACCTGCACTTCGAGACGCGCACCGCCAACAGCTACAACGGCCATACCGACCCCATGGCGTACCTGGCCGGCAAGGGCGTGGCGAAGGCGGGGACGAAGATCGGGACGAAAGCCGGGACGAAGGTCGGGACGAAGAAGAGCGTCGTGCGCAAACCCGTCGCCAAGAAGGCGGCCGCCCGCCCGGCGGCGGCCAAGGCCCCCGCCGCGTACACCGTCAAGGCGGGGGACACCCTGTCCGGGATCGCACTGGCGAAACTCGGCAACGCCGGCCGGTATCCGGAGATCGCCCGACTCAACGGCATCACCGATCCCGACCGCATCGGGGTCGGCCAGAAGCTGAAACTGCCGCCCCGATAGCCACGAACGCACCCGCGCAGGAGGTCACGTTGGCCGATCCGCTCAGTCCCGACGCCTTCCTCGCCGCGCTCGTCGACGAAGGCGTCAAGATCGTGGAGTGCCCCGGCTGGCGCACCCACAACCGCGACCACAAGGGCCGGTGGGGGCCCGTGCACGGTGTGATGGTGCACCACACCGTGACGAAGGGCATCGAGGCAACCGTGCGGCTCTGCTCCGGCGGGCACGGGGACCTGCCCGGGCCGCTGTGCCACGGCGTGATCGGCAAGGACGGCACCCTGCACCTGGTCGGGTACGGCCGCGCCAACCACGCCGGCCTCGGCGATCCGGCCGTACTCGCCGCGGTCCGGGCCGAGGGCCCGCTGCCCGGGGTCGCGGAGACGACGACGGACGGCAACCGACACTTCTACGGCTTCGAGTGCGAGAACCTCGGTGACGGGGAGGACCCCTGGCCGCCCGAGCAGGTGGACGCGATCGTGCGGGTGTGCGCGGCGCTGTGCCGGGCCCACGGCTGGGGCACGACCGGCGACACGTCGGTGATCGGTCACGCGGAGTGGCAACCGGGCAAGGTGGACCCGAGGGGACCCGGCATCACGATGGGCGCCGTCCGCTCCTCCGTGGCACGCCGGCTGACATGAGCCGCGCGAGGAGCCGAGCCGATCACCGCAACCTCCCGCGCCGTTGCCGCGTTGTGCTCCCGTCGGCCCACATCGAGGAGCACCACGTGACACCGAACCCCCCACCCTCCGCGGCCGGCCTGTTGCGCCTCACCCTCGGCGAATGGCGCATCGGGCTGGTGGCGTGGCGACTTCTCGTCCTGCAGACCGCACACCCGGCCGTCGCCGCCGGCACCGCCCGTTACTCCACCTACCGGGCCCACCCCTGGCGGCGGATCGAGCACACCATGGAGAGCGGGAGCCGGCTGTTCTTCGCCACTCCCGAAGAACGACGGCGCGAGGTGGCCCGACTGGAGCGCGCGCACCGCCGCATCCGCGGCACCGACGACGCCGGCCGCCCGTACGACGCCGAGGACCCGCAGGTCCGCGCCTGGGTGATGGTGACCCTGTACGAGGCCATGACGGCCATGCGCGAGCTGTCGGGCGACCCCCTCGCCACCCGCGAACTCGACATCCTGTACGGGGAGTTCAAGGAGATCTGCGCGGAGCTCGGCATTCCCGAGGACGCCCTCCCCGCGACCGCCGCCGACGTGCCCGCGTACGTCGACCGGACCGTCCGCGAGGTTCTGGAATGCGGCGAGCAGGTCCGCTACCTGCTCTTCGACATGCTGCGCGAGGCTCCCGCCCCCCGCCGCCTCGGACTGCTGCACCCCGCCTGGCCACTGATGCGCGCGGTAGCCGCGAGCGTACTGACCACCCTGACCGTCGCCGACCTGCCGCCCGCCTGGCACGAGCGGTTCGCGATGCCCCGCACCCGAACGGCCGCCGCCCTCTCCTGGACGGTGCACCGCGGCATGCGGCAGGTGATGACGCGACTGCCGGACCGACTGCGCTACCGCGGTCATTCCGACGGTGACGCACCACGAGCCGCATCGCGGCGCCCCGCCGCCGCACGTCTGCCCCGGCCCCGTACCGTCGACTCCCGCCCGGCACGGCTGGAGGCGTTCTTCCGCCAGGTGCTCGACCAGACCGGTGACGGGCGGGTGGACAGCGCCGACCTCCAGGCGATGGTCCACAACGTGTGCTGGCAGTTGGAACTCCCCGTCGACCGCGAGGACCTGCTCCATGCCGCCTTCGAGACGTGGTGGCGGCAACTGCGGGAAGGAATGGACGCGGACGGTGACGGAGCGGTGGACTGCGCGGAGTTCGTGACCGCCATGCTCGCGGGTGTCGATCGTGACGCGGACTACATCGAGCGCGGTCTCGGGCCGGCGGTGCGCGCCCTGTTCCGGGCCGTCGACACCGACGGGAGCGGGCACCTGTGCGCCGACGAGTACCGCGTGCTGTTCGGAGGGCCACGCGTGCACCCGGCCGAACTGAACGAGGCCTTCCGGGAGTTGGACGCGGACGGGGACGGACGGATCAGCGAGGAGGAGTTCGTCGCCGCGTTCACCGACTTCTTCACCGCCCGCGCGGACACGGCCGCGGGCGTGGCGCTGCTGGGTCGTCCCTGACGGTCAGGAGGGGTGGGCGTGACGGAACCCGGTCCGAGCCGACGCGCCGACCGGACCCGACGCGCCCGCCCGGGCCGGACGGGGCCGCGGGCGGGTGCTTTCTTCGCCGCCGGGTCAGGGGGTGCGGGAGGGGACCTGTGCACCCGAGGCCCGGGTGAAACAGTTCCAGCCGCACACACAGGCCCGCTTGTCATGGCCGGCCGAGCGGCCGGCCGAGGGACGGAGATCCAGAGTGAGCGCCGCCGGGAGGCCGCGGGTGTCGGTCCGGGGGCTGTCGATGCGGGGGGCCATGGCCGTCTCCTCTGTTGTGGGGGCGATGTCCGATCGGGCGTCGCCCTTCGACCGTAGGAACGCCCGGTGCGGTGTCCCGTCCTACGAACGGTCCGACCACCGGACGACTGCGACGGCCGGAAGCGGCGGCACGGCACCGGACCGGCGCGGTGCCGGTGAGGCGCGTGCCCGCCGAGCCGAGGCGAACCGAACCCGGCTCGACCTGCCCCGACCCGACTCGACCGAGCCGCGGTTCGTCGGGGGCTTCGTTCCGTGGACGTTCCCGGCGGGACGCTTCGTTCTGCGGGCTGTGGAGGGGTGGGTCCGCGGTGCATGGTCGGGGGAGACGGGGCGCCGCCTCGTGGACGGAGGACGGGTCGTGAAGGACACACCGCTGCGGGCGAGCCTGACGGAGGTCGAGCCGGGTGTGCTTCGGGTGGTGGTGGCCGGGGAGGCCGACAACGACACCTGTCCCGTCCTGCGCACGGCGCTGCACGACGCGCTCGCGGCCGAACCGGCCCCGCACCGCCTGGAAGTCGACGGCTCGGGTCTGACGTTCTGCTCCTCGGCCTGCCTGAACGAACTCCTGACCGTCCGCCTGGCCGCAGAGGCCCGCGGCGTCGCCTTCGCGGTGACCGCGGCCAGCCGCCCCCTGCGGGTCCTGCTGACGCTGACCGGCACCGACGGGGTCTTCGGTACGGTCCCGGCCGAGCACCGCCACGCCCCCCACCCCCAGCGCTGCACCTCGTACGGGGGATGAGGTGGCGTGCGGGGACGCGCGCCGTGGATCCGAGCACCCCGCGCCCCGAGGTCGTCCGGCTCAGCCGCGCAGGGTGGCCCCCGGTGTGACGCCGTACGCCTCGCGGTACGCCGCCGCGAAGCGCCCCTGGTGCGGGAAGCCCCAGCGAAGGGCGACGGCGGTCACGGTGGTCCGCGGGGACGCGGCGGCCCTCAGCTCTTCGTGGGCGCGGGCCAGCCGCACCCTGCGCAGGTGCCCGAGCGGGGTGGTCGTGGCGTACCGGGAGAAGGCGTACTGCACGGCACGCGGAGTGACCGGGACCGCCGCCGCGATCTCCGCGAGCCCGATGTCGCGGTGCGCGTTCTCCTCGATGAACGCGACGGCCCGCCGCAGGGTGTCGCTGGTGCCGTCGCGCGAGCCGGTCCGGTCGGGCACGGCGCCGACGCGGGTGTGGGGCAGACAGCTGAGCGTGGTGGCGGCCAGTAGGCGGGCCGCCGCACCGGTGAGGAGGGGTTGGTCAGCGAAACCCGGCTGCAGCAACGTGTCGCGGACGTGCGCGACCGTCCGGCCCAGCATCCGGTTCTCCGCCGCGCCGAGCGCGGTCTGCCCCGAGAGCCGGACCTGTTCGCCGCCCCCGGTGGCCTGGTCCAGCAGGTCGGCGTCGAACATCGTGATCGTGTAGCGGGCGGCGCGGACCTCACCGGCGTAGGGCCGGCCGGGCAGGGCGACGAGGAACGTCCCGCCGGGCCCGCAGACGTCGGAGCCGCTGGTGTGCACGCCGCGATCGACCGTGATCAGGCAGACCTTCTCCAGCGGTCCGGCGTCGTACGACATCGTGAAGTCGAAGGCGAGACGGTCCACGTTCAGGCCGCCGGCGGCACGCCGCTCGATCCGCGCACCGGTGTGCTCGGGGAGGCCACTGATCGTCATGGGCGTGTACGCGGACGACAGGAAAGCCTCCGTCTCCTCCAGGCTCTCACTGCGAAACAGCATTCGTTCCATGCTCACCCACTCGTCCGGGCCGGGCCCCGACCCGCGGGGCAAAGGATTCACGCACGTGGGCACGAGGAAGCGACGGGACGCCGCACGTGCTCACGAGACCCACCCGCGCCTTCCTCCGCAGCCCGGCGTCGATCGCGTCAACCGTCCCATCCTTCCCGATCCCCTTCCGCGAGGCGAGAGCACCCCTTCCCCGTGGCCCGTCACGGGACTGCCGCGTCACCGCGGTTCCCGGCCGTGACGCGGCGGAACGCAATGGAGGAGGGCATGCCATCGCTCGGTCAAGAACCGCCACGTCACGGGTCCGTCCCGACGGACCGTGGCTCCGCCGGAGGGGGAACCGCCGCGGGGACCGCCGTCCTGGCCGGTCGGCGTCGTCCTCCGTGCGGTGCGCACGGTCGTGCGTGTAACGGGAAGGTATGAGGGGGTGGTGGAAGGGAACGGCTCACCGGCCGGGAGGGTCCTGATGATCGGAACCGCTCGCTCGTACCGACCCGTACCCGACCCGAGCGGCCGACACCGCAAACCGATTCCGAGGAAGCAACGATGCGCGTTCATCAGCTCACCTTCGTAGCCCTGGCCGTTGCGGCCGGTCTCTCGCTCACGGCGTGCCAGAACGGCGAGGACGGCACGGCGCAAGGCGGCCCGTCGTCCGCGTCCACGCCCTCCGCGGCGTCCTCCTCGTCCTCGTCCTCGCCCTCGGGCGGCGGTTCGAGCGCGGGAAGTTCGGACGGGAACGGCGGCACGGCCACGGCCGGCACGGGCTCCGACGGGAAAGGTACGGCCGCCGGCGCCGCCGCTTCCACCGGGAGCGGCAAGGCCGGCAGGTGCCGCACCGACGACCTGGAGATCACGGCGATCGACAGCACGATCGGCGGGGACACCGAAGGCACCGTCGCGGTGCGACTGAAGAACCGCGGCGGCAAGGACTGCACCCTCTCCGAGTACGCGGGCGTCGACCTGAGGACCAGCGCGGGATCGCTGTCCGCGCAGCGCACCGGCGAGCACCCCGGCCCGACCGTCCTGAAGAAGGGGACTGCCGTCTCCTTCGGCGTCAACTACCCGCTCAACACCACGGGCGGCTCCGGCGTGCGCGTCACGGGGCTCGTCGTGACCCCGCCGGACGAGACGAAGGCGGTCACCCTCGCCTGGCCCGGCGCCGCCACCCTGCCCGTCACGGACGGGACCGGCTCCCCGATCAAGGTCGGCCCGATCGGAAGCGCCGGCCAGGGCGGCTGACCGCAGGCCGTGGAGCCGAGGAACCGGCGCCCGGGCCGGTGGGCGGACGGGCCGGTGGTCGGGCGGCCGGTTGGTGTGGCCGCCTGGGGCGGCGGGGATGTCGGGTCAATGCCGCCCTACGACGAACCAGGTGGCCGGGAGTTCGACCGGGGAGCCGTCGGGGCGGGCCTCGCTCATGGCGAGGGTGGTGGTGCCTTCGTCGAGGACGGTGAGGCCGGCCGTGCGCAGCAGGGCGGAGACCTCGCCCTCGGCGACCTCGCCGGGGCGCAGGTCGTGCTCCTTGACGCGGCGCAGTTTGGGGGAGGGGCCACCGGGCTGCGCCGCGATGGCGGCGATGACCTCCTTGGCCTCACCGGTCGGTTCGAGGACGAGGGCGCGGCCGCGCGCGCCGACCAACCGGGCGACCGCGGCGGCGACCGCGGGGCGGTCCTCGGGGTCGCTCTGGTGCAGGACGGCCCGCATGTAGACGTTCGCATCGCCGAGGCGCTCGTGCAGGGCGCCGGTCCGGATCGGGTCGGCGAGGTTGAGCTGCTCGTACGTGGCGGCGCCCTCGGGGTCGGCGCGGCGGGCGTGGGCGACCGCAGCGGAGGAGAGGTCGACGCCGACGGCGCCGGCGAAGCGGGTGGCCAGGAAGCGCGTTTGGGTGCCGTTGCCGCACCCGAGGTCGGCGATGGGGAGCGAGCGGTCGGCGTACGGGGCGAGGTGGTCGAGGTCGCGCTTCGCCGTCAGGGCCGGGTCCGCGTCCCAGAAGGGTTCGCCCGGTTCGCCGGAGCTCTGCTCCCAGAAGCCGTCCCAAGCGGTGCGGTAGCGGTCGGACACGGTCATCGGGTCTCCCTGCGGTGTGCGGTGTGCGGTGTCGTGCGTCGGGGTTCGCGTGCCAGGTGGCTACCCCGCTGGGGCGCGGCCGACCCTCACTCGAACGGTCTGGAGACGGACCTTGTGTTCGAAGGCGGGCCCCGCTCGGTGGGAGGCCGTGGCCGGGGGTGGCCGCCCCGACGCCCCACCTCGGCATTGGTCCATACCTATTGACCGACCCCTCCGCCCCCCATACGATCCGGACCGGCACAGCCCCACCTGTCCCCACCTCACCCGTAGCCGGGCGTCGCGCCCCCACGCGCAGGCCATGTCCATGGCGTCCAGCGGGAAGGGAGCACTCCATGTTCCGTCGGAGCTCGCGTACTTCACGCCCCACGGGCGATGCCCACCCCCTTCGGGAACCCGGTCGCGCGGACGCCGACCGGCAGTACCGGGCCACCGGACGGGCCCGGCGCGGAGCGTCGGCCTTCGTGCGGTCCCTGGCCGGGGTGAGCGCCGCCGCAGTGATCGGCGCCGGCGTCGCGGTGTCCGGTACCGGCTCGGCCGGCGCCGTCGCCGCCGAACTGGTGGCCAACGCCGGTTTCGAGAACGGCCTTTCCGGCTGGACCTGTTCCGGCGGTTCCGGCGCCGTCGTCGCCGGCCCGGTGCACTCCGGCTCCGCCGCGCTCAAGGCCACGCCCACCGGATCCGACACCGCCCGGTGCAGTCAGACGGTGAGTGTGCAGCCCAACTCCTCGTACACGCTGAGCGCTTGGGTCCAGGGCAGCTACGTCCACCTCGGGGCCACCGGTACCGGTGTCACCGGAGCCGGTTCCACCTGGACTCCGAACAGCCCGTCGTACAGTCGGCTCGCCGTCGGCTTCACCACCGGTCCGAGCACCACCTCGGTGACCATCCACCTGCACGGTTGGTACGGGCAGCCCGCGTACCACGCGGACGAGGTGTCACTGGTCGGCCCCGGCGGCGGCACTCCGACTCCCACGCCCACTCCGACTCCCACGCCCACTCCGACTCCCACGCCCACCCCGACTCCGACTCCGACCCCGACTCCGACCCCCACGCCGACCCCCACCACCACCCCTCCGTCGGACGAGTCCTGCGCCACGAAGCCCAAGCCGTCCGGCAAGGTCCTGCAGGGGTACTGGGAGAACTGGGACGGCGCCGCGAACGGCGTCCACCCCGGGATGGGTTGGATCCCCATCACGGACAGCAGGATCCCCGCGCACGGCTACAACGTGCTCAACGCCGCCTTCCCGGTGATCCTCTCGGACGGAACGGTCCTGTGGCAGGACGGCATGGACACCGGCGTCAAGGTCGCCACCCCCGCCGAAATGTGCCGGGCCAAGGCGGCCGGAGCGACGATCCTGATGTCGATCGGAGGCGCCACCGCGGGCATCGACCTGAATTCCGCCGCCGTCGCCGACCGGTTCGTGGCGACCGTCGTCCCGATCCTGAAGAAGTACAACTTCGACGGCATCGACATCGACATCGAGACCGGCCTCACCGGCAGCGGCAACATCAACACCCTCTCCGCCTCCCAGGCCAACCTGGTGCGCATCATCGACGGAGTGCTGGCACAGATGCCCGCGGGCTTCGGTCTCACGATGGCCCCCGAGACCGCGTACGTCACCGGAGGAAGCGTCACCTACGGATCGATCTGGGGTTCCTACCTGCCGATCATCAAGAAGTACGCCGACAACGGGCGCCTGTGGTGGCTCAACATGCAGTACTACAACGGCAGCATGTACGGCTGTGCGGGCGACTCCTACCAGGCCGGGACGGTGCAGGGCTTCACCGCGCAGACCACCTGCCTGAACAACGGCCTGAACATCCAGGGAACCACCATCAAGGTGCCCTACGACAAGCAGGTGCCCGGCCTGCCCGCCCAACCCGGAGCGGGCGGGGGCCACATGGCTCCGAGCCTCGTCGGCCAGTCGTGGAACGCCTTCGGCGGTTCGCTGAAGGGACTCATGACGTGGTCGGTCAACTGGGACGGTTCGAAGAGCTGGACCTTCGGCGACAACGTCAAGTCCATCCAGGGCCGTTGACCTGCCGGCAGGCCTCCCGTCCGGCCTGACACCCGGGGTCGTGGCGGCCCGCGGGACGGCCGTCACGACCCCGACGTGAACGCGCCGGGAGGCGCAGGGGATGGTCCCGCGAGTGGGCGGGACGGATCGCGGGCCGGGTGGATCACGGGCCGGATGGATCGCGGGCCGGTGGCGACCGGGTTACTGCTGGTGGAGACCCCGGCCCGCGAGGGTGAGGAACGCCTCCCCGACCGCCTCCGACAGCGTGGGATGGGCGTGGACGTGGTGTGCGACGTCCGCCGGCTCCGCCTCCCAGCCCACGATCAGCTGGCTCTCGGCGATCATCTCCGACACGTGCGGGCCGACCAGGTGCACGCCCAGTACCCGGCCGCCGCGCTCCGCGACCACCTTCACCATGCCGCCCTGCCCGTGCACCATCCCCTTGGCGACAGCGGTGAGCGGCATCGTGTTGACCACGACGTCGTACGACGCCTCGCGTGCCTGCGCCTCCGTCAGACCGACGGCGGCGGTCTGCGGGGACGAGTACGTGACCCGGGGCACGGCCGCGTAGTCCACCGGTACGCCCGCCGCTCCGGCCAGGGTCTCCGCCACCAGCATCCCCTCCGCGAAGGAGGCGTGGGCCAGTCCCAGCGACGGCGGGGGCAGCAGGTCGCCCACCACGTGCACCCCCGGGACGGCGGTCTCCAACCGCGACCAGTCGGCGGGCGCGACGAACCCCCGCTCGTCCGTGGTCAGTCCGGCCGCCTCCAGGCCGAGCCCGTCGGTGACCGGGACCCGACCCACCGCCACCAGCAGCCGCTCCGCCCGAAGCTCCCGCAGCTCCCCCCGGGAGGTCCGTACGGTGGCCCGCACATGTCCGTCGGAGACCTCCGCGCCCTCCAACCGGGCACCCGTCTGTACGTCGATGCCCCGCTTCTTCAACCCCCGGACCAGGTGCCGGGACACGTCCGCGTCCTCCAGCGGGACCAGCCGGTCCGCGGCCTCCACGAGGGTCACCTCGGCGCCCATCGACCGGTGGAACGAGGCGTACTCCACGCCGATCGCACCACCGCCCAGGACCAGGACCGAAGCCGGCAGCCCGGGGGCGAACAGTGCGTCGTCGCTGGTGACGACCGTCCGCCCGTCGGGCTCCAGCCCGGGCAGGGTGCGCGGCCTGGACCCGGTGGCGAGGACGATCCCCCGGGTGGCGGTGAACTCCCGGCCGTCCTCCGCCCGTACGGACCGGGGCCCGGTCAGCCGCACCCCGCAGCGCACCACCCGTACCCCGGCGTGTTCCAGATGCCCCTCCACGCCCTTGTGGTTGCGCCCGACGATGTCGTCCCGCGTCGCCGTCAGCGCCTGCCAGTCGACCGCCTCCACGTGCGCACGCACGCCCCACCGCTCCCGCGCCTCGGCTATCCCGTCGACGAGTTCGGCCGCGTGCAGCATCGCCTTGCTGGGGATGCAGCCGCGGTGCAGGCAGGTGCCGCCGACCTTGTCGCGTTCGGCGAGCAGGACGGTCAGTCCGAAGGCCGAGGCGCGCAGTGCGGTGCTGTAGCCACCGGTACCGCCGCCGATCACGATCACGTCCACGCTGTTGTCGTTGGTCATGTGCCAAGCCTGCGCCGGCCGTTGGCGGGAGTCCAAGGCAATGATCTTCTGGACTCCATGCACGCTCTCTATGGGGTTCTCTAGACTGGCCGATCATGAGCCTGCGTCAGATGGAGTACTTCCTCGCCGTCGTGGAGGAGTCCTCCTTCACCCGGGCCGCCGACACCCTTCACGTCACCCAGCCCGCCCTGTCCCATCAGGTCAAGGCATTGGAGAAGGCCGTGGGCGGTGCGCTCCTGGAACGCATGCCGCGCGGGGTGCGGCTCACCCCGATGGGCCGCGCCTTCCTCCCGCACGCCCAGCTCGCCGTCCGCAGCGCCCGCCAGGCGGAACGGGCCGCCCGAGCGGCCGCCGGAGTGGCCGGCGGCGAACTGCACATCGCCACGGTCCACGCGTTGGCCGTCGGCATCCTGCCGGGCATAGCCGCCCGGTGGCGGACCCTGCACCCGGGGGTGGCCCTGGTGCTGCGCGAGTACGGCTCGACGGAGGCACTGGAGGAACAGCTGGAGCGTGGCGTCGCGGACCTTGCCGTCGGCCCCGAACCCGCGAGCTGGCCCGGCCCGGTGCGGCGGATCGGACGCGAGGAATTGGTCCTCGTCGTCCCGTTCGACGACCCGCTCGCCGGACGGGGCGCGGTGGGCCTCGCCGAGCTGGCGGACCGCGACTGGATCCGCTGCGCCATGGAACCGGTCGTCGACGGGCAGCTCGTGATCGATCGGGCGTGCGGGGCCGTCGGATACACCCCGCGCACGGTGATGCGTACGGAACACACCTCCACGGCGGTACGGATGGCCGCCGCCGGGGTGGGCATCGTCGTGGCCCCCGCCCACATGGTCCGCGGGGCGGTCGGCGAGGACTGCGCCCTGCTCTCCCTCGAACCCTCGTGGCACCGCCCGCTGGCAGTCTTCTCCCGGGTCCCGCTGACCGGTGCGGCCGCGGCCTTCGCGCAACTGTTCACCGGGGTCCGGGCACTGCCCGACGCCTGCCCGGCGGTCGACGCCGCGCGATCGTCCGTGTAGGGCTCGAAGTGCGGGCCGGGGCGCGCGGTCGGTGGCAACGCCCGGGGGTGTCCACCGGTCCCCCGGGGGATGCGGATGATTTCCGTCGACCACCGTCACCCCGCATGTGTAACATCCCAATCTGCGTATCAGTCATTACTTGGAGGGGTGTTCCGATGTGGGAGATCGCGCGTGCGTGGGTCGAGGGATGGACCGTCTCGCGGAGGACACCGAAGCCGGTGGACGCGCCCTGGGGGCTGAGCATCCAGGTCGGGCTGCCCGCCCAGGCGGTTCGTCACGTCCTGCTCGATGACGCCGATGCCGGGACCGTCCGCGGGCTCGTCGGCGCGATCACCCGACCGACCACCTGCATCAAGGCCTTCCTGGAACCGGAGGCCATGGAACCGTGGTTCTCGCCGGAGTGGGAGCCCGCCGATCCCGGCTTCCTGATGGCCGTCGACCTGCGAACGTCCGCCGTGCGCGCGCCCGACGGCTACACCGTCACCACGGAGACCGTCGACGATGTCATGGACGTGCGCGTCCTGGCGGCCGACGGCGGGCTCGCCGCCCGCGGCCGGATCGGCCTGAACGGTGCCACCTGCGTCTTCGACCAGATCATCACCGAGGAGGCACACCAGCGCCGCGGCCTCGGGACGGTGGTCATGGGCGCACTCACCAACGCGGCCGTCGAGCACGGTGTGGTCACCGGCATCCTGGGCGCGACCGTCCCGGGCCGAGCCCTCTACGAAACGCTCGACTGGAAGGTCCTCGCGCCGCTCACCGGCTTCACCTACAGGCCCGCCGCTCCCTGAATCCCGCCGCGGGCAGGCTCGCGGTCGGACCGCATCGAGGACGCCGGAACCGGCGACGAGGGAGAGGTCGCACCGATGGGTGTGTACGTGTCGATCAGAGGGTGGTTGGAGTGCGACGGGACGCAACTCGTCGCCGTGCGAAGGATCGTCTCGTCCCATGAGGACGACCACTACTCCAACGGGTGGGGCGCACCGCGCCGGCAGGTCAATTGGACCAGCTACATGTTCTACGGCGCCGACATCCGTGAGTCGGCCCTGGACCGGTTCGAGGAGCAGATCAGGCAGATCGCTCGGATCCCGGCTTCCGACGAGGACGGGGACTTCGTGCAGGGGCTGTTCCTCGTCAGCCACGAAGTCGAGGGGACGAGCGAATGGCAGGTCCGCGACGGTGAGCTGTTCACCTCGCCCGCCGGCGCCCGACACCGTTACCTCGGCGGGTAGTCCACCCGTGCACGGAGTTCCGCCACGTGCGCCCCGGACTTCACCGCCGCCGGGTCGTCGCCGCCGGAAGCGCCGGCTGGTGTATGGTTGATCTTGAGCTCGCGGTCGCGGAAAACGACTGTCGGGTCAGGCGTTGGTGGTCCAAGGAAAGACACCCCACTTCCCGTGGGGGAATGCAGGTGCAAGGCCTGCCCAGCGCTCGATCAAGGTCCCGGCCTCCTTCTGGAGGCCGGGACCTTTTTGTTCCGACCGGGTCCCGGCTCGGCCGCCGGCACGCCGGCCCGCCACGTCGGGAGTGCGCCCCGACGCGCTCGGCGTCGAGGAGGACGCGGGTCCGTCGGGGCGCGGCGTCGGTGGGCCTGGGTCTACAGCCCGTTGGTGAAGAGGAGCTTGTTGGGGCTGGACTTGCCGATCTTGGACAGGACGTCCTTGGTCGACTCGCCTTCGAGGAACTCGTAGAGCTCGGCCGGGTCCGCCTTCGGGTGCGCGGCCTTGTAGAGGACGGCCACGCCCGCCACGTGCGGGGAGGCCATCGACGTGCCGTCGAGTGCGACGCTGCCGCCGCCGAGCTTCGCGGAGAGGACCTCCTCACCGGGTGCGTAGAGGGTGGTGCATTCGCCGTAGTTGGAGAAGGAGGTCTCCTCGTCGTACCGGTTGCTCGCCGCCACGGTCACCACGCGTTGGGCGGACGCGGGCGAGACCGCGCAGGCGTCCTTCGCGTCGTTGCCCGCCGCCACGACCGGCAGCACGCCCGCGTCGGAGAGCGCGGTCGCGGCGTCGTTCAACGCCTGCGACCGGTCCCCGCCCAGTGAACCGTTGAGGACGGCGGGCTGCTTGGCGTTCTTGGCCACCCAGTCGAAGCCCGCGATCATCCCGGAGTACGTGCCCCGGCCGTCACAGCCCAGGACGCGGACGCTGACGAGATTGGCCTTGCCCGCGACGCCGTACGTCCTGCCCGCGACCGTACCCGCGACGTGGGTGCCGTGGCCGTTGCAGTCCATGCCCTGGCGGCCGTCACCCATGGCGTCGAACCCGAAGACGGCACGGTCGCCGAATTCGGTGTGCTTGTAGTCGATACCGGTGTCGAGGATGTACGCGGTCACGCCCGCGCCATTGCCGTCGGTGGTGAAGTTGCCGTCGAGCGGCAGGTTCCGCTGGTCGATCCGGTCCAGCCCCCAGGCCGACGCCGGACCGCGGGGAGCGGATGTGCCGGCGGCGGTCACGGACTCGGGGGCCGCGAGCTTCGCGTCCTCCTCGACCGCCTTCACGCCGAGGCTGCTGCGCACGAGCGTCAGCTGCAGCGGGGTCAGGGGGACGGCGAAGCCGTTGAGTGCCTTGCTGTAGACGAACGTCGGCTTCAGACCGAGCTTCTGAGCGGCCTTGGCCGGGTCCACGAGCTTGTCGAGGGTCACGATGTACTGACCGGGCACCGGGTCCGCCGCCCGGATCAGCGGTGCGGGTTCCGGCTCGGGGGCCGAGGCGGAAGCGGTACCGGAGGCGAGGGGCCCGGTCAGGGCGACGGCGGCGGTGAGGGCACCGGCCAGAGCGAGCTTGCTGCGAGTGTTCACGGCGTGAGGCGATCATGCAGGAACGATCTTGCCCAAGGACCCTCCCCGGCGATTCGTCCCGGGGCGGAAGCATCGCCGCATTGAGCTCCGCCATCCAGACGCACCGCCCGGCCGTCCGCCGTGGCCGGACGAGGGTGAGTCCCCTCGGTGCTCGAACACGTACACTCCCGGCATGAAATGGGGGAGAGCGGCGATCGTTCCGGGGCTCGTACTGCTACTGAGCGGATGCGTGGCCAAGTACGACCCGCTCTTCGTCGGTGGTGACGTCTCGACACCGGTCATCGGCTGGCGGGACTGTCCCGGTTCCGAGCCCGACGGAGTCGCCGAAGTGGGGCTCTACGAGGGGGCGGACGAGGCCACCGCGGACTCCCCCGGCGAGCTGATCTGGCACATCAAAGCCACCCAGGGCAACCTCTCGAAGCGCATCTCCATCGGTGAAACGCCGGCCGGCTTCACGAGCCTTCTCCCCATGACCACCCAACTCGTCTCCGGGACCACGTACGCCGTCAGGACGAACATGTCCTCCGACGGCGGGGTATCCGGCTTCGTCACCTTTCGACCCGAGCAACTCGCAGCCGGACAACTGGTCTTCGGCGACGGCAACGAGGAATCGCCGGAGCAGTACCGGAGCCGTGACAACGAGGACTTCGGGTGCTTCGCGGCGTGACCGTCACCGACGAGCGGCGGGATCCGCCGGCCGCCGCGGGCCGAGCCGGCCTCGAAGTGACGTAGGGTGATCGGCGCACCGTAGCGCCGTGCCGGCGACGCGTCTCGCACGAAGCACGACGGTCCAAGCACGACGGTCCAAGCACGACGGACCGAGCGCGACGGACCAAGCACGGCGCACCACGTACTGCGCACGACCGATGAACGACACCAGGGGGAGGGGACCACCACGATGAAGCTCGGGGAAGCGCTGGCGGAGCGCGCGGAGGCGGCTCGCCGCGTCGAACAGCTGCGGGCCCGCATCGTGGCCAACGCCCGGCACCAGGAGGGCGAGACCCCTGCCGAGGATCCGGCCGCGCTGCTCGCCGAGGTGACCGCGACCCTCGACGCCCTGGAGTCCCTCATCCGGCGCGTCAACCGGACCAACGCAGCCGTCGACATGGGCGCCGACGGCACCCTCACCGACGCCCTCGCCCGCCGGGACACCCTGCGGCTGCGCCACTCCGTACTCACCTCGGCCGCCGACGCCGCCGCCGGTGGCGGCGAGCGCGGACACGGCCGGCAGTTGCGCTCCGAGCTGATGGTGCTCCCCGCGCTGCCCGTCGCCGAGCTCCGGGCCCGCGCCGACGACGCCGCCCGTGAGATCCGCGAGATCGACGTGCGCATCCAGCGCACCAACTGGGAGGCCGACCTCCTGGACTGAGACCGGCGGTGCGGAGCAGGTAGTCGCTCCGGAGGCGTGCACAACCGAGGGCCGGCGGTTACCGGCCCGACTGGCGCGCGGAGAGCAGCGCATCGGGTTCGAGTCCCGAAGTGACAGTGCAGCTCAGCAGCGTGACGAGTCACCGTGCATCGCGCACATCTCATCACCACGTGCAGATCCGGTCGCGACGAGGGCGGGTTCGGGGCATCCGCATCGCAGGACGGCGCCCGGTCCGGAGCTCAGGCTCCCGGACCGGGCGCCGTTTCTTGACCGCGCGGCGGAATGAGGGTCCGAACCGATTCGGCGGTCTCGCCGTCCGGTTCGGGTCGGAGCCGGCCGCCGGTGATGCGGACCTGGTAGTGGATTCCGACGTTGTGGTGTTCCGGTCCACCCGGCGCGGCGCGTTCGGCTGCGGGGATCACCCGGGAGTCCACGCCCAGCAGACGTTCGACCACCGCCTCGCAGCCGGTCTCCTCGGCGACCGCGGCGTGAGGTCGCGGTAAGCGTGGAGGGGTCGAACTGCCGCAGGACGTGAGAGAGACGAAAGGTCGGTCCCTCGTACGTTCGGGGTGTCAGACGGACACCCACTCCAAGGAGCACCTCATGAACACCGGAAAGCGCATCGCCGCCACTTGTGCCGCCGTCCTGCTCGCCACCCTGGCCCTGGGCGGGGCCGCCCACGCCGACAGCCAGGGCGGCGGCGCCGGCAAGGCCCCGTACGAGCGGACGGCCAAGGCCGCACCGGGTACGGACAGCACCGCGGCACAGAAGGTCCGGCCCGCCTCGGAGGACAACCCGCACAGCCGGACGGTCAAGGCGGCTCCGCGAACCGACCACGTACCGGCGGGCAAGGTGGCGCCCGCGTCGCAGGGCGGTTCGTACAGCGAGACGGTCGAGGCGGCCCCGGGCACCGCTCACGTGCCGGGGCACCCGGTCGGGAACTGATCCCCGCCGGGGGCGGGGGCCGCGCCCGGCCCCCGCCCCCGGCGCGTTCCCGATGAACCGGCGGCCCGGCCGCTCAACGACTCACGGCGGTCGCCCGTTCCACGCGCGTCAGCTTCTCGGGGTTGCGCACGGTGTAGAGGCCCGTGACGAGGCCGTCGTCGATCCGCACGGCCACGACCATGTCGATCTCCCCGTCGATCCGCACGACCAGAGCCGGGTGTCCGTTGATCCGCGTGGACTCCACCGTGGACACCGGGCCGAACACCGCGATGCCCGCGGCCAGCGCGCGGGCCACCTTGTCGGCCCCCACGACGGGCCGCGGCATGGCCTGCTTGATGCCACCGCCGTCGCTCAGGGCGACGACGTCCGGCGCGAGGAGGTCGAGCAGACCCTGCAGGTCACCCGTCTCGACCGCCCTTCGGAAGGCCCCGAGCGCGGCCCGCGACTCGGCAGCCGACACCTCGCCGCGTGGTCGGCGCGCCGCGACGTGGGCCCGCGCCCGGTGGGCGATCTGACGCACCGCGTCCCGGCTCTTGTCGACGGCCTCCGCGATCTCCTCGTACCCCAGGTCGAACACCTCCCGCAGCACGAACACCGCCCGCTCGGTCGGCGCGAGCGTCTCCAGCACCAGCATCATCGCCATCGACATGCTGTCCGCCAGCTCGACGTCCTCGGCCACATCGGGTGTGGTCAGCAGCGGCTCGGGCAGCCAGGGCCCCACGTACGACTCCTTGCGGCGGGCGAGCGTGCGCAACCGTCCGAGCGCCTGCCGGGTGGTGATCCGGACCAGGTAGGCACGCCGGTCCCGCACCACGTCGAGATCGACGCCGGCCCAGCGCAGCCAGGTCTCCTGAAGGACGTCCTCCGCGTCCACGGCCGACCCGAGCATCTCGTAGGCGATGGTGAACAGCAGCCTGCGGTGGGCGATGAACGTCTCGGTGGCGGCGTCGGGACGGCGGTCGACCTCATCACTCATGCGGTGTCTCCTGCTTCTCGTTCTGGTTTCGCGGTTCGCTGCTTCGTTCTCGACCCGGTCCTCACAGGACACCGGACCGACCCGGTCCGTGACACCGCGCCACTGTGACGCGTGACACCTCTCCGTGGGTGTCACGGAAGCCGTACCGCCGGCATCCCATGTCCGACCAGTCACCGAGGTGGGAGGCCGACATGAAGGTTGTAGTGATGGGTGCCGGATACGCGGGCATGTACGCGGCGAACCGGCTGGCGAAGAAGGTGAAGGGCGCCGAGATCACGGTGATCAACCCGCGCCCCGAATTCGTGGAGCGCGTACGCCTGCACCAACAGCTCGCGGGGACGGCCGCCGTGGCCACGCCCCTCACGTCGATGCTCCGCGACGGGATCACCGCGCGCGTCGCCACCGTCGACCGGATCGGCGACGGCAGGGTTCGACTCGACGACGGGACGAGCCTCGACTTCGACCACGCTTTCCTCGCCGTGGGCAGCACGGTCGTACCCATGCCGGGAACGATCCCCGTGGGAACGTGGGAGGGAGCGGAGCGGGCTCGCGCGGCACTCGCGGCGCTCCCCGCGGGCAGCACGGTCACGGTGATCGGGGGCGGCGCGACGGGCATCGAGACGGCGGCCGAGGTGGCCGAGGCCAGGCCGGACCTCCTGGTGCGGCTCGTGGGTTCGTCGGTCGCCGGCGTCTTCTCCCGACGCGCCCACCGGCGGGTCCGGGCCGGACTGGAACGGCTGGAGGTCGACATCGTGGACGACGGCGTCACGGAGGTCGCCGACCGAGCCGTACGCCTCCGGTCCGGTCCTGCCCTCGCCTCCGACCTGACCCTGTGGGCGATCGTGGCCGACGTCCCCGACCTCGCCGCGCGCAGCGGTCTGCGGGTCGACGCGGGCGGCCGTGCGGTCGTGGACGAGCACCTGCGCAGCGTCAGCGACGGACGGATCTTCGCGGTCGGCGACTGCGCGGCCGTACCCGGAGCCCGTTTCGCCTGCGCGCTCGCCGTACCGCAGGCCGCCCACGCGGTGGACACCCTGGTCCGCCTGACCGACGGCCGCACGCCCGAGGCCTACTCCCCGCGCTACGTCGCCCGGGCCGTCACCCTCGGACGGAAGGACGCGGTGGGCCAGTTCACCCGCCCCGACGACACCCTCCGGCGGGGGTACGTCACCGGGCGCACCGCGGTCGTGATCAAGGAGATGGCATCCCGGGGTGGGAAGTACGGCGCGCGTACGGGCACGGGCGGCTGAAGGCAGGACCCGCCCGCGCGGACGCGCACCGGTGCCCGTCGTCCGGCGGTGCGGGTGCCCCCGGCCGCGGTGGACGGACGGGTTGGCAGCGCGCTTCGTTCGGGGGAGCGGGAGGCCGGAGCTCGCTCTGTCATATGCCTACCGCCGACCGGTGTGATGGGTCTACGGTGACGGCTACCGGACCTCCCCGGCCGGGCGCCCTCCCGGCTTCCCCACGGGAGGGCTGCCCCGTGCCCGGGCTCCGACACGGGTGGTCCCCGCACCCGGGGCATCCGGGCCGCGGTCCCGGTCCGGAACCGCCGGGCGTGACGTCGACCGTCCGCGGGCCGTCCCACCCGGGGCCGACCGGCGGCTCAGCGCCTTCCTTTTCCGTGGGTCGGGGTCGCGCGCAGGCTCGCGGCGCGTCGGCGGAGGTGGGCGGCGAGGTCGCGCTCGGTGTCCGCTCGCGCGACGGTTGCCCCACGCCGGCCGGTGGCGCCTGCGCCGGTGGCCGTGGCCGTGGTGAGGTGGGCCATGACCCCTTCCGCGTGGGCGAGTTCGGTCCGCCAGGCGTCCAGGGCGCCTTGGTGGCGCGGGTCGGTGCGCAGGCGTTCCAGTTCGGTGCGGACGGCGGCAAGGTCCGCGTGGGCGCGGCGGCGCAGGGCGTGCGGCAGTTCGGCGTCACCGCTGGGGTCGGCGGTGTGCTCCGCGTAGGCGGCCATGGCGTCATGGGCCCCCGCCAGCCGCTCGGTGACGCGGGAGCGGGTGTCCTCCGGCCAGAGGACATGGCCGCAGACGAGGGCGACGACGCAGCCGATCACGGTGTCGAGCAGGCGGGCCACGGGTACGGCGGAGCCCGCCAGGCCCAGGGGGTCGGCGAGGAGCAGCATCACGGGGGTGAGGAAGAGGGTTTGCAGGGCGTAGTTGCGGCGGCCGTACGCCTGGAGGAGGCCGGTCAGGACGATCATGGCGCCGATGCGCCACCAGCCCGTGGGAAGGACGGCGATCGCGGCGAGGCCGATCAGGACTCCGGCGATGGTGCCGACCGTGCGCGTCACGAGCCGGGCCGGCACGGTGCCCAGGCCCGGCCGCACCACCAGGGCGACGGTCAGCACCAGCCATCCCGAGCGCGGCAGGCCGCTGAACGAGGCGATGACCTGGGCGGTGGTCAGGCACAGCATCAACCGCAGGGCGTAGCGGCGGGCCGCCGGATCACGGACCCGGCCGACCACCGCGGCGGCGGGACGGCGCAACGGTGTCCGGCGCGGCGGCAGGAGGCGCGGGCGGCCACCGGCCTGCGGGTCGGCGGGCGCGGCGAGCGCGGCCACGGCGGCGCGGAGGGCGAGGGCGGCCCGGGCTCGCGGGGGCGGCGGCAGGGCGACCGGTCCCGCGGTCCCCGCCTCCACGGAGTCGGCGACGGCGCGCACGGCATCCGCGTACCCGCCGGACACCTCCTCCGCGGGGACGCGGAGGACCGCGGGAGCAGCGGCGACGACCTCGACCAGGCGGTCCAGCCGGCCGACCAGGCAGGCCGCGGCACTGCCCGGGCGGGGTGCGCGGAGGCGACGTACGACCACGGTGTCGTAGGCGGCGTCCATGGCCCCGGTCACCCGATGGCGGCGCTCGCCCCACGTGTCCTCGGTCGCCCCGAGAAGGTCGGCGACGGCCCGGAACGCACCCGCGACGGCCCTCCGCTCCGCCCGCCCGGGATGGCGCAGCGCGTCGGCCAGTGAGAGCAGCACCAGCGGGACACCGCCCAGCAGGAACAGCAGCGGCACCTCCCACCAGGGCGGCGCGGTGGGCAGCCCCAGGCCCATGGCGGTGGCGAGCAGCAGCACCAGGGCAGCCATGTCACTGACACGGCCGACGGTCGACATCAGCCCCGAGACCAGGGCGACGAAGCAGACCAACAGGATTTGCGCCCACGCCCGGCCGTCGGTGAGTCGACCCAGGGCCAGGCCGACCGCGCCGGCGAACTGCGGGAGCAGCAGGGTCAGGGCACGGGTCCGCAGGGGGGCGGCCGAATCGTCGACGGCCGCGCCGTAGGCGCCGAGGGCGGCCGCCGCGCCGAGGTCGGGCCGCCCCGTCATCTGCCCGAGCGCCGACGGCAGCAGCATTCCCAGCATCCCGCGCACGACCAGGGAGCGGTCCACCGGTACGGCCCGGATCTCCATGGAGTGCCGCAACCACGCGGGGAAGCCGCGCATCAGTACGCCGTTCCCATGGCGGCCCGTACCTCGTCCAGGGTGGCCTCGGCGACCGCGTTCGCCCGCTCGTTCCCGGCCCGCAGCACCTCGCGTACGTAACCCGGCTCCGCGGCCAGCTCCGCGCGGCGCGCCCTCAGCGGTGCGAACCGGTCGTTGACCGCCTCGGCGACCACCTTCTTCAGCTGCGCCGCCCCGCCGTCGCCGATCTCCTCCGCGACCGTCCGGGGGTCCCGCTCCTGACAGAGGGCGGCGAGCAGGACGAGGCCGGCGACCTCCGGACGGCCGACCGGGTCGTAGGTGATGTGGCGGTACGCGTCCGTCCTCGCGCTCCTGATCAGGCGAGTTGTCTCGTCGGCCGTCGCCGACAGGTTGACGGAGTTGCCGCGCGACTTGCTCATCTTGGTGCCGTCGGTGCCGAGCAGCAGTGGGGCAGCGGACAACAGGGCGTGCGGCTCGGGGAACAGGGGGCCCGACGTGCCGTAGCGGTCGTTGAAGCGCCGGGCGATGGTGCGGGTGACCTCCAGGTGCGGGAGCTGATCCTGACCGACGGGCACCAGGTCGGCCTTGCAGAAGAGGATGTCGGCGGCCTGGTGCACCGGATAGGTGAACATCAGCCCGCTGACGGCGGCCTGCC
The DNA here is from genome assembly GCF_042887545.1 of Streptomyces sp. NPDC057939. Lineage (NCBI taxonomy): Bacteria > Bacillati > Actinomycetota > Actinomycetes > Kitasatosporales > Streptomycetaceae > Streptomyces > Streptomyces sp. NPDC057939. The sequence continues at coordinate 191,682 of NZ_JBHVPG010000007.1, read as the reverse complement.
GGGAGTGGGCGATCTCGTCCTTGACGGTCGGGTTCCGGCGCAACTCGGCCACCGAGACCAGCGACAGGAACGGCAGCAGCAACTGGTTGAGGGCGGGCAGGGCGCTGTGCGTGAAGACCGTGGACCGCTCCGGGTCGATCCCGGCGGCCAGGTAATCGAGGACGAGGTCCTCGACGTGCTCGGCGAGCCGCTCGGCCACGTCGCGATCGGTCAGCACCTGGTAGTCCGCCACCAGCACGAACGTGTCCACCCCGGCGTCCTGGAGCCGGACGCGGCCCTGCAGCGTGCCGAAGTAGTGCCCCAGGTGCAGCGGCCCGGTCGGCCGGTCGCCGGTCAGCACCCGGAAGCGGCCCGGATCCTCGGCGATCAGGCCTTCCAACTCGGCGCTGCGCCGCCGCGCCGCCGACAGGTCGGGGGCCGGGGACGTCGTCGGGGCCTGCGTGCTGCTCATGGGCTTCTCCTGCTGGGTCGTCGCAACGGGCGGAGGACACACCGGCGCCTACACCAGAGGCAGACCAGATGGTTCAGGTATACGCCCGAAAATGCCGCATTTCCATCGAATTCGTTCGTAACGGGTCGATCGGCGGAAGGATGCCGACCAAAGGCCCGGGCACACCGACTCCGCGTCGGGGCGGGTCGGGGGAGGGGCACGGTTCAGGGGCCGGGCCGGGCCTGTCGGGGCGGGGCCGGGGCCGGGGCGAGCGACGTGGCACGGGCAGTGCCGCAGCCCGGCGCGGCCGACCATCAACCGAGCGTGAGCCGTACCTCGTACCGGTCGGCCCGGTAACCCTCCCGGGTGTCGGCGCAGGGGATGCCGTCCGCGTCGAGCGACAGGCGGCGCGTGTTCAGGACGGGCGCGGCGCCGCTCAGGCCCAGCAGCCGCTTCTGCTCGGCGTCGGCGAGGGCCGCGCGCGCCGTGTAGCGCGCGCCGACGGGGACGTGTCCGGCGGCGGCCAGGATGCCGAAGAGGGACGCGGTCGTGAAGTCCGCCCCGGTGACGGCCGGGGCGACGGCCAGAGGGACGAGATCGTGGGTGACGCACACCGGCGCGCCGTCCAGGAACCGCAGCCTGCGCAACTCGAACAAGGGGTCCTTGGTGGCGAGCCGCAGGCGCTCGGCCTCCGCCGACGCGGCGGGACGGGTACGGGCGAGCAGCACCCGGGCGGTGACCGCGAACCCCAGGCTCCGGTTCGTCGGGCCGAAGCCGGCCAGGGCCGCGGTGTCCGCCGAGCGGCTGAAACCGACGTGCCGGACGTGCCAGCCGCGCCGCTCGGACGACTCGACCAGGCCGTCCTCCTCCAGCGCCTTGAGGGTGCGGCGCAACGTGGAACGGCTGATCCCGAGCTGCTCGCACAGGTGCCGCTCGGAGGGCAGCCGCTGCTCCGGCGCCAGGGCACCGGCCGCGATGGCGTGCGCCAAGGCCTGTTTGGCCAGGACGTACGGCGGGTGCGCGCCGTTCGGCGGGACGGGGTGGAACACGGGCTCCACGGACACGGGCGGCTCCCACTCTTCCGGGGTGGAACGCGGCCCGCGAGGGCCCGGGGGCGTACGGGGCCGCCGCGCCTCAGCGCTGCCGGCGGGTGCGGTCCAGGAGGGCCGCGTCGGGGGCCGGGAAACGCGTGCCGGTGATGGCGTCCGGCACGGGGGCCCCGGTGGTCGAGCCGAAGGGGATGAAGCCGGCCCAGGCCTCGACCGCGTCGTCCTTGGGTTCGTCCCGGGCGAAACCGCTGCGGGTCTTGACCGAGAACTCCTCGATCGGCAGCGTGAGGACCGCGGTGTACCGAGCCTCCTCGATGCTGGGGCGGCGGGCCGCGTGGGGACCGGACATCCGGCCCGGGACGACGCATTCCACGATGCGGGCCAGGGCGTCGGCGCGCTCCTCCACGTCCTCGATCCCGGTGGCCCGCCCGAAGACCATCACGGAGCGGTAGGCGGCCGAGTGGTGCGAGGCGGCCCGGCCGAGGATCAGGCCGTCGATCAGCGTCGCCGTGACGCAGATCGGGATGCCGGCCGCGGCGCTGCTCACGAAGCGCCCGTGGACCGAACCGTGCAGGAGGATCCGGTCGCCCTCGCGCGTGTGCAGGGTCGGAATGACCATCGGGCCGTCGTCGGTGCCGAAGCCGACGTGCACCGCGAGCGCTTCGTCCAGGATCGCGTAGGCGGCCTCCCGGTCGTGGCTGACGCGCTCCGGGTAGCGCTGGGCGGTGGTGCGTGCGGTGGGTGCCATGCGCGCCAATGTAAGGCGGGGAGCGTTTCCCGGGACCTCCCGAAACGCCGCGGCGGACGCCCGGTTCCTCGGCGCGCGGACGAAGCCGCCCCCACGGGCCGATGACGGGTCGGCCGGGGGCGGAGCGGCCCGCGTCCCGCACCGCCCCGCGTCCGGGTGCGGAGGCTGATCGAGCTACTTCCCGGCTGCGCGAAAGGCAGGTGGCGCGCCGGTCGTGCAGGCTGGGCCACGGAGGTGATCGGGATGACGCACGACGATCCGTCCCGGCGGGCGGGGCAAGGTGTCCCCGGGGACCTGGACCTGGCGGTGTTGGACGCCCTGTTCACCCAGTCGCCGGTGGGCCTGCACGTCCTGGACACGGACCTGAGGCTGGTACGGATCAACACCGCCACGCGCTCCATGCACCACGTTCCCGTGGAGGACCTGCTGGGGCGGCGCTTCGCCGAGGTCTTCACGGGACTGAACTCGCCCGGCGAGGTCACGGAGATGATCCGCGGGGTTCTTGAGACCGGAGTGCCGGTCCGGGAACGACTGGTGCGCACCCGGCTGGTGTCCGACCGGGGCCGGGAGCGGGCGCGCTCGGTGTCGGTGTTCCGCCTGAGCGACGACGAGGGCACGGTTCTGGGGGTGGCGGTCGCGGCCGTCGACGTCACCGAGGCGGAGGAGGCGCGCGCCCGGCTCCGGGTGCTGGACGCGGTGCGCGAGCGGGTGGGGCAGTCCCTCGACGCGATCACCACCTGCGAGGAGCTGGCGGAGACCCTCGTGGCGGCTTTCGCGGACGTCGCCGTGGTCGAGGTCGTGGAGGCGGTGGTCCGGGGCGAGGAACCCCCGGCGGGCCCGCTCGCGCAGGACGTGCCGTTGCGCCGCGCGGCGTTCCGGTCAGGTGGCGGCGGTCGGCAGGAGCAGGCCCATCCGGTGGGTGACGTGCGCAGTCTTCGCAATCCCACCCCCTACAGCCGCACGTTGACGGACCTGCACCCGCGGATCGTCGCCCTGGACGAGGACAGCCCGTGGCTCGGGACCGACCCGAGGAGGGCCGGCGCGATCCGAGCCTCCGGGGCCCACAGCCTGCTGGTGGCCCCGCTGGCCCTGCGCGGCAGCGTCCTGGGTCTGGTCAGCCTGTACCGCACGGCGGACTCGTCCCCCTTCAACGAGGGCGATCTCGGTCTCGTCCGCGAGGTGTGCGCCCACACCGCACTGTGCGTCGACAACGCCCGCCGCTTCACCCGCGAGCACACCATCGCCGCGACCGTCCAACGACATCTGCTGCCGCGCCACCCCGTGGGTCGGAGCACCGTCGACACGGCCCACCTGCACGTCCCGGCCGAGGGCGGGGGCGGCGGCTGGTTCGACGTGATCGCCCTGTCGGGCGCCCGCACCGCCCTCGTCGTCGGCAACGTCTCCGGACACGGCATCCACACCGCGACGACCATGGGCCAACTGCGCACGGTCGTCCACGCCCTGGCCGCCCTGGACCTGGAACCCGACGAGCTCCTGGCCCGCCTCGACGACACCGCGGGCTTCCTCGCCGCCGAACGCGCGGCCCAGGCCACGGGCCAACCCGCCCGCCTGCCACCGCTGTCCGCGAGCTGCCTCTACGGGGTGTACGACCCCTTCGAACGGACCTGGACGTTCGCCTGCGCGGGCCAGCCGACTCCGCCGGTGATCGTCCGTCCCGACGGGTCGGCCGAGGCCGCGGACCTCGCCGTCGGGCCGGTGCTGGGCGACGGCGGGGGCTGGCCCTTCGCCACCACGACCGTCGAACTCACCGAAGGCAGCACCCTCGCCCTCTACACGCCCGGACTGCTCAGGGCGGCCCCGGCCACCACCGATGACGTCCCCGACGTGCTCCGCGAGGTCCTAGCCCGCCCCGGCCCACCCCTCCAGGACCTGTGCGACAACGTCCTGTACGCGCTCGGGACCCGCGGCGGCGACGGTGACGCGGTCCTCCTGCTGGCCCGCACCCGGCCCCTCCCCGCAGACGGCGCGGCCACCTGGCTCCTGGCCGACGAACTCTCCGAGGCGGCCACCGCTCGCGGGCACGCACGCCGGACGCTCAAGAGCTGGGGAGTGGAGGACGACACCGCGGCCGCGACCGAACTGATCGTCAGCGAACTGGTCACCAACGCACTGCGCCACGGCAGCCCGCCCCTGCGGCTACGCCTCATCAAGGACCGCACCCTCACCTGCGAGGTCCACGACGCGAGCACCACGAGTCCGCACCTGCGCCACGCGCGCGCCGTGGACGAGGGCGGCCGGGGCCTGTTCATCGTCGCGCAGCTCGCCCAGCGGTGGGGCATCCGCTACACGGCCGCCGGCAAGACCGTGTGGACCGAGCAGGACCTTGCGTAACGACCCCGAGTACGACCATGGCGGAGGCGCCCTGGCAACGACACCCGGACCGGACGCGCGTTCGGCGTACCGGCGGGTGACCGCCCGTCGGACGGCGCCGGCGGAGGCATGTGTTCCAGGCCGGGCGGCCGGGCACACCGCTCCCATGAGCAGCCATGCCGCGGCCTTCCTGATCGTTCTGACCATGACCGTCGTCGGCTGGGGCTTGGTCTTCCTGCTGGCCCACCGGGAAACCACGGGCAAGCCCCGGTCGGGCGGCCGTCGCGACAGCGGGGGCGGCGACGCGGGCTGCGGCGGCGGGGGAGACGGCTGCGGAAGCGGCGGTGGGGGCTGCGGCGACTGAGCCCCGGCGCGGCGCCCCTGGGCGGAGCCGTTCCGGTGGTCCGCCCTCGGGTTCCGGGTCCGTACGCGCGCGGGCCCGCGCCCCTTCGGGGACCTTCGCGATCCGTTTCGGTACGGGTGCCTCCACGGGTGCCTCCACGGGTGCCTTCGCGAGCGCTTCCGTGTGCGTGTCGAGTCACAGGATCCATGCCCCATATGCGTAAATCTGTCAGGTCTGTCCGCCCGTCCCGCCGGGGAGCGGGGCGGCGTGCGTGCGTTCAGGAACCCATTCGGCACGAACCGGAGCAGTGCATGCCTCATCGTTGCCCGCGCCCGCCGCATGGGCAGGGTGGCCCGACGTCGTCGAGGCCGTGGGGCCGTCCCCGGTTCAGCCGCCCGACGGCCCTCGGGTCCGGTCCTCACGCAGCACCCCGGGCGTCAGGCCGGTCGTCCGTCGCAGCACGCGGGTGAGGTGGCTCTGGTCGGAGAACCCGTGCGCCACGGCGATGTCGGCGATGCTGTCGTCGCCGTGGAGCAGGGCGTTCTGGGCCCGCTCGACACGCTGCCGCAGCACGTACTGGTGCGGGCTCTCGCCCAGCGAAGCCCGGAACAGCCGGTTCAGGTGCGCGGTACTGACACCGGCGACCGTGGACAGCTCCTCCAGGGTGATGCGCCGGGCCAGGTGCAGGTGGATGTAGTCGCGCAGCTCCGCCAGGCGCCGGGCGGGCAGGCCACCCTCCCGCGGCCGTGGCTCGTCACCCTGGGCGCACCGCCGCAGCACGATCGCGGCTGCCGTCTGCACCAGGGACTCCACGTACAGCGGGTCGGCCGGTCCGGGCGCCTCGTACTCGGCGACCAGGCGCTGCACCAGCAAGGTCAACAGGGGGTCGGTGAAGTGGAAATCCGGCCGCAGGTCCGGCACGGCTCCGCCGCCGCGGGCCTGGGCCCCCAGCCACTGGGGGTCGATGGAGAGCAGCATCAGCTCGACGTCGTCCCGCCAGCGCGGCCGCGAGGCGTATCCGGCCGGGTTGACCAGGGCCTCCCCGGTGTGGAACCGGGCCCGGCGGGCGGCCCCGTCCGCGTTCCACGACAGGTCCGCGGGTGCCCCCGTGTGCACCACGAGCACGTGCGTGCGCGGCCCGGCGGCGGGCGGCGCGGTGTCCTCGCGGCCGGCGGCACGCTCCACGCCGCGTTCGACGACGGCGTGCCTCATGTCGTCCGCGCTGCTGCTGAGGACGTGCAGACCGGGCTTGATGAAGGAACCGACCACGTTCGCGATTCTCCCCGAAGCCCGCGGCGCGTGCTACCGCCGTCACGCTACGCGCCGGTACGGAACCGATGCGCGGATCGTCCAACCTTCCGCGCGGATCGTCCAAGAACTTCCCCTCGGGCCCGGCGCATGCTGCTGAACGCGGGTGCGCCCCCTCACACGGCCCGCGGGGCACACCCACCCCTGCTCTCAAAGGAGACAGCCATGGTGAACACCCCTGACAAGACGCTCAACGGGAAGGTCGCCTTCGTCGGCGGCGCGTCCCGCAATCTCGGCGGGTTGATCAGCAGCACGCTCGGCGCCGAGGGCGCCAAGGTCGCCGTCCACTACAACAGCGACTCCTCGCGGGCCAAGGCCGAGGACGTGGTCGCGCAGATCAACGCCGGCCCCGGCGAGGCGTTCGCGATCCAGGGCGACCTCACCCGCGTATCCGAGGTCGAGCGGGTCTTCGACGAGGTCCTGAGCCGGTTCGGAAAGTTGGACTACAGCGTCAACACGGCCGGCATGGTCCTCAAGAAGCCCCTCACCCAGATCACGGAGGAGGAGTACGACCAGATGTTCGCGGTCAACTCCAAGGCCGCGTTCTTCGTGATGCGCGAGGCCGCCCGCCGCATGGAGGACGGCGGCAAGATCATCACCATCGTCACCTCGCTGCTGGCCGCCTACACCGGCCTGTACTCCTCGTACGCGGGCAGCAAGGCCCCCGTCGAGCACTTCACCCGCGCCCTGTCCAAGGAGCTGTTCGGTCGGAACATCTCCGTCAACAACATCGCGCCCGGACCGATGGACACCTCGTTCTTCTACCCCGCCGAGGACGACGACTCCGTCGCCTACCACAAGTCCTCGGCGATGAACGGCGACCTGACGAAGATCGAGGACATCGTGCCGTGGGTCCGGCACATGCTCACCGAGGGCTGGTGGGCCAACGGCCAGACCCTGTTCCTCAACGGCGGCTACACCACCCGCTGACCCCGGGCCGCCCCACCCCGCCCACCCGGTGCGGGCGCCGTCACGGCGTTCCGCACCGGGTGGGCACTTCCGTACCGGGCCCGGCGGACCGGCGACAGCCGATCCGGACGCGTCCCGCGGGCCCTGAATTCCCGGTCCTGTCCCCCGGTCCTGTCCGGGGGTCGTCCACGGAATGGATGGTTGTCACCGACACTCCCGGCGACTGCTACAGTCCCGTCCATGCAGCTCACCAACCTCGCCATGATGCGAATGATGCCCCGCAATTCGGAGGCGCTTCGCTAGCGAAGTCGTGCGCGCACAGATGCGACGGACCCTCCGGAAACGGAGGGTCCTTTTTTGTTGCCCCGACCCGCTCGCCCGCCCCGGCCATCGCCCGATCCGGGTCGGTGAATTCCCCCGGATTTCCTCCTCGACATTCCAGCACCCGCCCACTCTCAGCCGACAGGAGCGAGAGACCTGCCATGACCGACCTTCCCGTCGTAGCCCTGACCGACTGTGCCGATTCCAACGCGCTGGCCCGCCAGTCCGCCAGGATCGCCACCCTCTTCGGTGCCACTCCGACCGTCCTGCCGATCAGCGGGCCGGACCCGGAGGGCGCCGCCGCACTCACCCTGCTCGACCTGCTCCGCTCCACGGACCTGACCGGCGGCCCGACCAGGCCCGTCGTCGTCCTGGTCAACATCGCCCCGCGGGACGGGCACTGGCCCAACGGCGTGCCGTTCTGCTACTTCCGGCACGGGCAGCACCTGGTCATCAGCACCGCGAGCCCACGGGTCCTCGCCCCGCTGGCCGGCTACCTGGGACTGGACGAGGTGCAGGTCACCGACGTCCGCGAGGTGGTGGAAGCCGCGGCCGCCGGTTGGGCGGAGCTGACGACGGCCGAGGTCGAGGAGATCGTGCGGACCCAGTTCCGCAGCCTCTGGTACGTCCCCCTGCTGGCCCGGTGGCTGGCGGACGGCCGCCCCGTGCCCTCGCTGCCCCTCGCGGTGCGCCCGTCCGACGAGCAGCCCGTGCGGGTCGCCGTCGTGGACAACTTCGGCAACTGCAAACTCGACCGGCCGGCCGTGGAGCTGCCCGGCTACGACGGGACCGAGGGGCTGACCGTTCGGAGCCGGCACGACGGCCGTCGCGTCCGGGTGCGTTGTTACGACCGGCTGCCCGACGTACCGCTCGGCGAGCCCGGAATCACCATCGGGAGTTCCGGGATCGGCTTTGCCGAGCTGGTGGTCCGCGGCGGTTCGGCAGCCGAACTGTTCGGCTTGAGCCAGGGCGACCAGGTATTCCATCTCACCATCTGACATGTTATCAGCGCGTTACCCTGCGGCGTCCATTGAGATTGACACCGCGCTCCACCAACCGGAATGCTGAAACACATGTCCGGAACACTTCTGCTGGTACGCCGCCGCCACGTGGACAACGTGCGCTGCGCCGCCGATCTCTGTCGCTGAACGCACGGCGTCGGCCCGTTCGTGTACCTCTTTTTCGGACTCTTCGAAGGACCACCCCATGTCCCGTACCCGCATAGCCCTTTCGGCTTCCGCCGTCGCCGTGGCGCTGACGATCGCCGCCTGCGCCCCCCAGCCGGAGAGCCCCGCCGGGGCGACCGGCTCCGCCGGCCCCGACTGCACGACCGCAAGCCCCGGCCTGCACAAGAGCGGGCAGTTGACCGTCGCGACCGACTCCCCGGCGTACGCGCCCTGGTTCGACAGCAACACCCCGGCCAACGGGAAGGGCTTCGAAAGCGCCGTCGCCTACGCGGTGGCCGGGAGACTCGGCTTCGGCCGGGAGCAGGTGAAATGGGTCGTCGAACCGTTCGCCCACTCCTACGCCCCCGGCGCGAAGAACTTCGACTTCGACATCAACCAGATCTCCATCACCCCGCAGCGCGCGCAGGCGGTGGACTTCTCCACCAGCTACTACACCGCCGACCAGGCCGTGCTCACCCTGGACAACTCCCCCTTCGCGAAGGCCACGTCGCTGACCGCGCTCAAGGAGGCCAGGATCGGCGTGCAGGTCGCCACCACCAGTTACCAGGCCGTGCTCGACCAGTTGAAGCCCTCGCGCGGACCGAGCGTGTTCAACACCACCAACGACGAGCTCAACGCCCTGAAGAACGGTCAGATCGACGCGATCGTCACCGATCTGCCGACCGTGTTCTACCTGGCCGGCGCAGAGCTGAACAACGCGAAGATCGTCGGTCAGTTCGGCTATGCGGGCGGCACGCCCGAGGAGTTCGGTCTGCTCCTGCCCAAGGGCAGCAAGTACACCACCTGCGTCAACCAGGCCCTGAACGCGCTCAAGGCCGACGGCACCATCGCCAAGCTCACCGAGCAATGGCTGTCCGCCTCGGCGAACGTCCCCGAGCTGAAGCCGTAGCGGGTCGACCGTGGACCTCGAAAAGCTCGAAGAGCTCGACAAGACGGACGCGCCGCACCGGTCGGCGCCGCCCCCGGACGACCACCACCAACCGAGCGCCCACGAGCAGGAGCGGGAGCGCTTCCGCCGCTCCCGCAAGCGGCGGCACACCTGGACGGCGGCCCTGTGCACACTGCTCGCGCTGGCGGTGGTGGCCACGGCCGCGGTCGCCTCGCCGGGCTGGGAACGCGTCCGCAGCCTGTTCCTGGACGGCGCCGAGTTCCGGGATGCCTTCCCCGAACTCCTGCGCGCCTTCTGGCTGAACATCCAGATGTTCCTCGTCGCCGAGGTACTGATCCTGGTCCTGGGACTGCTCATCGCCCTCGTCAGGACGTCCCGTGCCCCGGGCCTGCAACCGCTGAGACTGGCCGCGACCGTCTACGTGGACGTCTTCCGCGGGGTGCCCACCCTGCTGCTGGTCTTCCTCATAGGCTTCGGGCTGCCGGCCCTGCGACTCCAGGGCACCCCCTCCGATCCCTGGGTGCTCGGAGTGATCGCCCTGGTCCTCTCCTACAGCGCCTACGTCGGCGAAGTGCTGCGCGCCGGCCTGAACTCCGTCCACCCTGCGCAGCGCAACGCCGCACGGGCCCTGGGGCTCAACGAACGCCAGACCATGCGGCACGTGGTACTGCCCCAGGCCGTGCGCAACGTACTCCCGCCCCTGCTCAACGACTTCATCGCACTGCAGAAGGACACCGCGCTGGTCGCCGTCCTCGGTCCGCTCGAAGTACTGAGGGCGGCGCAGATCAAGGCGGACTACGACTTCAACTACACCCCGTACCTGGGAGCGGCCCTCTTGTTCATCGCGGTGACCATTCCCTTGACCCGCTTCGCCGACCGGCTCCAGCGCCGCGCGGCGCGGCGCACCTGGGCGGAGGCGACCCGATGAGCGTCCCCCTGCTGCGGATCCGCGGCGTACGCAAGTCGTACGGGTCGCGCGTGGTCCTCCGTTCGATCGACCTGGACGTCGCCGAGCACCAGGTCGTCTGCCTCATCGGGGGCTCGGGCTCGGGTAAGTCCACCCTGCTGCGCTGCGTGGACCTGCTGGAGGTCGTGGACGACGGGACCGTCCACCTGGGCGAGAGCGAACTGACGGATCCCCGCCTGGATCCCGACGTCGCCCGTCGACGGATCGGGATCGTCTTCCAGGCGTACAACCTGTTCCCGCACCTGAGCGTGCTGGACAACATCACGCTCGCGCCGCGCCGGGTGCACGGAGTACCCCGCAAGCGGGCCGAGGAGTCGGCCCGCGAGCTCCTGGCCCGGCTCGGACTCGCCGACAAGGCGCACGAGCACCCCGACCGGCTGTCCGGCGGTCAGCAGCAGCGCGCCGCCATCGCCCGCGCACTGGCCACGGAACCCGAACTGCTCCTCTTCGACGAGATCACGTCGGCGCTCGACCCGGAACTGGTCGGAGAGGTCCTCGACGTGGTCGCCGACCTCAAGCTGCGGGGCCTGACCATCCTGATGGCAACGCACGAGATGGGATTCGCCCGGCACGTCGCGGACCGGGTGTGCTTCCTGGAGGGCGGCGTGATCGTCGAACAGGGCACCGCGGAGGAGGTGTTCACCGCGCCACGGGAGCAGGCCACCCAGCGTTTCCTCGCCCGGGTGCTCGACCGCTCCTAGACGGTCCGTGGCGGCCGCCATACGGCCGCCACGCCGCGGCAACAAAGGGCGGCGAGAATCAGGCCCGGGTCAGGGTCCGCACGCCCGCCCCCCCTTCCCGTCCCACCCTGGAGCATTCCGTGACGCTGCTGACGACCTGGCCGGAGAGCGGCCCCGAGACCGTCGTGCGCCGCACCTCCGACCCCGCCGAGATCGCGGCCGCACTGGCGCCGATCGGGGTCCGTTACGAGCGTTGGCCGGTCCGTGAGGACGTACCGGCGGACGCCGTCGGCGACGCCGTCCTCACCGCCTACCGGGCCGAGATCGACCGCTTGACCTCGGCGGAGGGATTCGCCACCGTCGACGTGGTCGCGCTGCACCCCGGCGACGACCCCGGTTTCGCCGAGACGGCGAAGGTCGCGAGGGCGAAGTTCCTGGAGGAGCACACGCACGATGACGACGACGAGGTGCGCTTCTTCGTCGCCGGCTCCGGCATCTTCTACCTGCACGTGGGCGGCGAGGTCCACGCGGTGCTGTGCGAGCGGGGCGACCTCCTGGGTGTGCCGAAGGGCACCACGCACTGGTTCGACATGGGCACCCGGCCCGCCTTCACCGCCATCCGCTTCTTCCACGAGGAGGACGGCTGGATCGGCACCTTCACCGGCAGCGGCCTCTCCCACCGCTTCCCCGACTTCGACACGATCACCGCGGAGCACGCGGCGTGAGCGACACCGTGGACGCCGTCGTACTGGACATCGAGGGCACCACGAGTGCCACCGGCTTCGTCGTCGACGTGCTGTACCCGTACGCGCGCGAACGGTTCGGCGCACTGCTCGCCGAGCGGGCCGGGGAACCGGCGGTGGCCCGTGCCCTCGCCCAGGTACGGGCGGAACTGGGGGAACCGGACGCCGGCCCGGCCCGGATCGAGCAGACCCTGAACGCCTGGCTCGACGAGGACCGCAAGGCCACCCCGCTGAAGACCCTCCAGGGCGTGCTGTGGGCCGAGGGGTTCGCGCGCGGTGAGCTCGTCTCGCACTTCTTCGGCGACGTGGTGCCCGCGCTGCGGCGCTGGCGTGCCGAGGGCGTGCGGCTGTACGTGTACTCGTCGGGGTCGGTCGCCGCGCAGCGGGCGTGGTTCGGGCACAGCCCCGAGGGGGATCTGCGCGAGCTCGTCACGGGCTGGTACGACACCGAGAACGCGGGACCGAAGCAGGAGCCCGGATCCTTCCGCGCCATCGCCGCGGACACGGGCATCGCACCCGACCGGCTGTTGTTCCTCTCCGACCGCGGGAGCGAACTCGACGCCGCCCGGGCGGCGGGCTGGCGGGTGGTGGGCGTGCGACGGCCGGGGGAGCCGTACTACGAAGAGGGTTCGCGGGGCCACGTACGGGCCGGGACCTTCGAGGACATCGAAGTGGTGGGGAGCGGAGCATGACGACGGTGGGCCACGACCTGGAGCGGGCGGGCGCGGTGCTGGCGGCCGAGGCGGCACGATTCGCCTCCTTCGGCTGGATGCGCGGTACCTCCGGCAACCTCTCGGTCCTCCTCTCCCGGGATCCGTTCCGGCTGGCCGTGACGGCGAGCGGCCACGACAAGGGCGAGCTGACCCCGGCCGACGTGGTGCTGGTGGACGAGCGGGGCGCGGCGGTGGGCGGCGGCAGGCCGTCCGCCGAAGCCGAACTGCACGCGCGGGTGGCACGCCTGACCGGCGCGAACGCGGTGGTGCACGTGCACACGGTCGCCTCCGTGCTCATGGGACGCAGGCGACCGGGCGGCATCGTCCTGAAGGACCTGGAGATGCTCAAGGGCGTCGGCCATCCGGCGGAAGGCGCGGAGATCACCCTGCCCGTCATCGAGAACAGCCAGGACATGAGGGTGCTCGGGGACCGCCTGGAGGCCGCCCGGGACCCGCGGATGCCCGCGGTGGTCGTCGCGGGACACGGCCTGTACGCGTGGGGCGATTCGCCGCGGCAGGCACGCCACCACACCGAGATCGTGGAATGGCTCCTCGAACTGGAGCTGGCCACGGGCTGATACGCCCAGCGGTCCGTCGCGCGGAGGGCGCCCCCACCCGGGGGCGCCCCCTTCGGCGTATCCCGGATCAGGCAAGGTGTTCCGAGGGCAGTTCGCCCGCCGACACCTCCAGTACGCCCCGCTCGGTGACCAGCGCCGTCACCAGGCTGCCCGGCGTCACGTCGAAGGCCGGGTTGTGGCCACGGGAGGCGGCCGGCGCGGTGCGTATGCCCGCCCACTCCAACACCTCCTCCTCGCCCCTGAGTTCGATGGTGATGTCCTCGCCGCTCGCGGTCGCCAGGTCCACCGTCGTGGTCGGGGCTGCGACGATGAAGGGGATGCCGGCATGGGCGCATGCCAGCGCGATGGCGACCGTGCCGACCTTGTTCGCGGTGTCGCCGTTCGCGGCGATCCGGTCGGCGCCCACCACCGCGACGTCGACCTCCCGACGCAGAATGGTCCCGGCCGCCGCGCCGTCGGCCTGGACGTAGTGCGCGATGCCCTCCTCGGCCAGTTCCCAGGCGGTCAACCTGGATCCCTGCAGGAGCGGTCGCGTCTCGTCGGCGTACACCGTCTCCAGCCGCCCGCGGGCGTGGAGTTCACGGATCACGCCGAGCGCCGTGCCCCAGCCCGCGGTGGCGAGGGCGCCGGTGTTGCAGTGGGTCAGGACGCGCAGCTGCCGGTCCTCGCCCTGCCGCTTCAGCAGCCAGTCCGCGCCGTGCCCGCCCAGCGCGTGATTGGCCTCCACGTCCTCGCGCTGCACGGCGGCGGCCTCGGCCAGGACCGCCGTCACGCCTTCGTCCAGCCGCGCCAGCACCCGGTCCACGGACACGGCGAGGTTCACCGCGGTCGGCCGGGCCGCCCGGACCCGGGCGACCTCCTCGCGTATCCGCGTACGGTCCCAGCCCTCGCGCTCGCCCTGCAACAGGGCGAGGGCCACGCCGTACGCCCCGGCCGCCCCGATCGCCGGGGCACCGCGCACCACGAGCCGCCGGATGGCGTCCACCAGCGCGTCCACGTCCGCGACCCGCAGCACCTCCTTCCGGTGGGGCAGGGCGGTCTGGTCGATCAGCGCGAGGCCGTCACCGACCCACTCGACGGCACGCAGTTCCCGGGTCATGGCAGTGCACTCCAAAGGCTGGAAAGGAACAGGGGGGAGGGGTGCGCGCCACCGTACAGGAGCCCGGGGAACCACAGTTCGAGACGGAGGGCCGGTCACACCAACCCCAGTGCTACTCTCCTGCCTCAACAATCTGTTGCAGGAAAAGCCGAGGGGAGAGCGCACACATGCTGCTGACCATGCGCCGCTACCTCGACTACGGCCGGTGCGCCAGCGACGCCTGTCGCGGCTGAGCGCACCCTCGCCCGGCGCCCGACGAGCCCCTTCGCGACTCGTCTGATTTCACGCCGATTTCACGTGTCCCGCATGCCGTTCGCCTCCGAGCGGCCGCCTGTTTCGCGTGCCCCCGTACCCCCGTGCCCCCGTGCCCCCGTACCCCCGTACCCCCGTACCCCCGTACCCCCGTACCCCCGTACGTCCGTACTCCCTCGCACCGGTACCCCGTGCCCGTGCGCCCCCGTACGTCCGTAAGCCCGTACGCCCGTACCGTCCTGGAAGGTCACCTCCATGTCCCGGAGATCCCGTACCCGCGCCCTTCGACTCGCCGCCACCGTCGCGGGAGCGGCCCTGCTCGCCACCGGCTGCAACGCCGCGGCGGCGAAGAAGGAAGGGGAGGGCGGCAAGAACGCCGGCCCGGTGTTCACGCTCGTCACCCCGGACGCGGTGGGGCAGAACGAGTTCCTCAAGCTCTCCGTGGCCGGTGTGAAGGCCGCGGCCAAGGCGCACGCGGGCAGCTCCAAGGTGTTCGAGTCCACCGACGCCGCCACCCGGCAGCAGAACGTCCAGGCCGCGGTCGACGCCCAGCCGGAGGTGATCGTCCTGGTCGGCTTCGAATTCGCCGACCTGGTCGCCCAGCAGGCCGAGGCCCGACCGGGCCAGCGGTTCCTGGTGGTCGACGCCTGCACCAAGCAGACGTTCCCCAACGTGAGTTGCGCCGTCTTCCGGGAGCACGAAGGGGTCTTCCTGGCCGGAGCCGAGGCCGGACTGCTGACCAGGAGCGGCAAGGTCGGGGCGGTGGACGTGCTCGACACGCCCCAGTTCCGCCGCTACAGCGAGCCGTTCGCGGCCGGGGCGAAGAAGACCGCGCCCGCGAGCGAGGCGAGCACCCGCTTCGTCGGTGGCCAGTCGCCCTTCAACGACTCGGCCCGCGCCAAGGAACAGGCGAGCTCCCTGATCACGGGCGGGACGGACCAGCTGATGGCGGCCGCCGCCGCCGGCAACTACGGGGTCTTCGAGGCGGCGAAGGCCAAGGGCGCCTTCGCCTACGGCGTGGACGTCAACCAGTGCGCGTCGGCGCCCGGCACCGTCGTCGACAACGTGATCAAGAAGACCGACGTCGTCGTGGAGAAGGGCATCGAGCAGGTGATCGGCGGCAAGGGCGGCCAGAGCGTCTCCTACGGGCTCAAGGAGGGCGGCATCAGCCTGACCGGCCTGGAGCAGGGCGTCGCCGACTCCCAGTGCGTCATCGCCCGGCACGCCCCGGTCCTCGACCGGGTCAAGCAGCTGCGCGACCAGATCGTCTCCGGGGAGCTGAAGGTCGATGACCCCGCCGCCAAGTAGTCGCGCGGGGACGGCCGTCGAACTGTCGGGCATCACCAAGCGCTACCCCGGAACCCTGGCCAACGACGCGGTCGACCTCAGCGTCCGACACGGCGAGATCCACGCCCTGATGGGGGAGAACGGCGCCGGAAAGTCCACCCTCATGTCCGTCCTGTACGGGACGGAGCGGCCGGACGCGGGCACGATCCGCGTGGACGGCCGCGAGGTGAACTTCTCCGGCCCGGCCGACGCGATCGCCGCCGGGCTCGGCATGGTCCACCAGGACTTCCGGCTGTTCGACTCGCTCACCGTCGCCGAGAACGTCGTCCTCCGCGCCGAGCCGCGCCGGTTCGGCCTCCTCGACCGTGCCGCCGCGCGCCGCCGGGTCGGCGAACTCGCCGAGGAGCACGGGCTGCCGGTGGACCCGGACGCCAGGGTCGCGACCCTGCCCGTCGGGGTGCGGCAGCGGGTGGAGATCCTCAAACTGCTGTACCGCGGGGCCCGCGTGCTGATCCTCGACGAGCCGACCGCCGTCCTCACCCCCGACGAGGCCGGCAGGCTCTTCACCGTC
The DNA here is from genome assembly GCF_042887545.1 of Streptomyces sp. NPDC057939. NCBI lineage: Bacteria > Bacillati > Actinomycetota > Actinomycetes > Kitasatosporales > Streptomycetaceae > Streptomyces > Streptomyces sp. NPDC057939. The sequence goes on along the minus strand of NZ_JBHVPG010000007.1, from coordinate 175,277 downwards.
CTGAAGTCACTTGCGGATCAGGGGCGTTCGGTGATCCTCGTCACCCACAAGCTGAACGAAGTGCTGGAGGGGACCGACAACGTCACGGTGCTGCGAGACGGGCGGGTCACCGCCCGGCTGCGCACCTCCGACACCACGGCGGCCGAGATCGCCGAGGCGATGACCGGACGCCGGGTCGAGCTCGAACGGGTCCACCCGACCGGCGCCCCCGGCGAGGTGGTGCTGTCCGTGTCCGGGGTGCGCGGAGTGGACCTGACCGTGCGGGCCGGAGAGATCGTCGGGATCGCCGGCGTCGCGGGCAACGGCCAGAGCGAGCTCATCGAGGCACTCGCCGGGTTGCGCCCCGTCGACACAGGCCGCGTCGAGCTCGCGGGCCGCGACATCACCCACGCCTCGCCGGCCGCGCGCCGCGAGGCGGGCCTCGCCCACGTACCGGAGGACCGGGCGGCGGTGGGCACCGCGCCCGCAGCCTCCGTCGCGGAGAACCTGGCGATGGGCCACCACCGGCGACGGCTCGCCACCAGGCGCGGACTGCTGCACCCCAAATCCCTGCGCGCGCACGGCCGCGCCCTGATCGAAGGCTTCGGCATCAAGGCACCCTCACCCGACGCCCCCGCGGGCACCCTGTCCGGCGGCAACCTGCAGAAGCTGGTCGTCGGCCGCGAACTCGCCCACGAGGCACCACTGTTGCTGGTGGAACAACCCACTCGCGGGGTGGACATCGGCGCGGTCCGCCACATCCACGACCAGCTGATCGCCCACCGCGACGCGGGCCACGCGGTCCTCCTCGTCTCGGCCGAACTCAGCGAGATCCGCGGCCTGTCGGACCGGATCCTGGTGATGTACGAGGGCCGGATCTCGGCCTCCTACACCCGCGACGACGCCGACGAACACACCCTGGGTCTCGCCCTGGCAGGGGCGAAGACCTGACATGACCACCTCGACCACACCCCGTGCGCACGTCTCCGTACTGTGCTCTCCCGTCCTCTTCTCCGTCGTCGCCGCCCTCCTCATCGGGGCGCTCCTCCTGGCCGCCGCCGGGGCGGACCCGCTCACCGCGTACGGGGCCGTCCTGAGCGGTTCCCTCGGCCCCGACGGGCTCGCCGCGACCTTGACCACCGGCACCAGCGTCCTCGGCATGGCCCTCGCGCTGGCCGTGCCGCTGCGCGCCCGCCTCATCAACCTGGGCGGCGACGGTCAACTCGTCCTCGGCGGCCTCGCCGCAACGGTCACCGGCCTCCACGCACCGCTGCCCGCCCCCCTCGCCGTCGCCGCGGCACTCCTCGCGGGCATGGCGGCCGGAGCCGCGTACGCCGTACTCGCCGCGGTGTGCGAGACCCGCCTCGGGGTACCGCTGCTGGTGAGCAGCCTGCTCCTGTCCTACCCCGCGGTCTCCCTCGCCTCCTACCTGGCGCGGTATCCGCTGAAGGAGCCGGGCTCCAGCCTGCCGCAGACCCGGCGGCTCCCCGAAGGCGTGGCCCTGCCCGCGTTCGGGTCGACCACGGTCACCGTCGGCCTGCTCCTCGTGGCCGTCGTGGCCTTCGTGTACGCCTTCGCCGATACGCGGACCAGCACCGGCTACGAGGTTCGGATGACCGGCCTGAACCCACGGTTCGCCGCATACGCGGGCGTGGACCGGACGCGGCTGACCCTGCGCCTGATGGGCACCTCGGGCGCCATCGCCGGCCTGGTGGGGGCCATCGGGGTGCTCAGCTTCCCCCACCGCTTCCTCGACGGAGCGCTCACCGCACCCGGCTACACCTGGACCGGGCTCACGGCGGCACTGCTCGCCGCGGCCGCACCGATCGGCACGGTGCTCGCCGCGCTCTTCTTCACCGTCCTGCAAGTCGGTGGCCTGAGCATGGAGCGGGTCACCGAGGTGCCGCGCGAGCTCACGCAGGTGTTGCAGGCCCTCGTCATCGTCCTCCTCGCCTCCAAGCTGCGGATGGCGTGGCCCCGACCGCGCCGGCGGGCGCACGAAGACGGGAAGGCCGCCTGATGTCCCTCGAAGCCGACCTCCTCCTCTCGGTGCTCCGCGCGCTCACCCCGATCCTGCTCGCCGCGCTCGGCGGGGCGATCTGCGAACGGGCCGGCGTCTTCAACATCGGCCTCGAAGGCATGATGTTGATCGGCTGCTTCAGCGCCGTCACCACGAGCTGGTTCACCGGCAGCCCGTGGCTCGGAGTACTCGCGGCAGCGCTCGCCGCCGCCGCGTACTCCCTGATCCTGGCCGTCGGCGCGGTCACACTGCGCGGAGACGCGGTGGTGCTCGGCGTGGCCATGAACCTCCTCGCCGTCGGCCTCACCGGCTTCCTGCTGCGCACGGTCTTCGGCGTACGCGGCACCTTCGACGACCCCCTGCTGGCCGGACTCCCGCTGATCGGCGGACAGTCACCACTGACCTACCTCTCCTGGGCCGCCGTCGCCCTCGCCGCCCTCACCCTGTCCCGCCACGTGTGGGGGCTGCGGCTACGCGGGGTCGGCGAGGCTCCGGACGCCGCGGCGGCCCTGGGAGTGAGCCCCACCAAGTACCGCTACGGCGCCGTGCTGGCCTCCGGGACGCTGTGCGGCCTGGGCGGCGCCCAACTGGCCCTCGGCAACGTCACCTTGTTCTCCGAGAACATGACCGCCGGCCGCGGCTGGATCGCGGTGGTCGCGGTCATGCTCGGCCGCGCCCTGCCCCTCGGCGTGCTGCTCGCGGCCCTGCTGTTCGCCGCCGCCGAAGCGGTCGGCTTCCGGCTCCAGGGACTCGGCCTCCCGCAGCAGGCCACGGACGCCGCGCCGTACGCCGTCACCCTCGTGGCCCTCTTCGTCACCACGGCGCGCCGCCGCCGTGCCACCCGTACCACTGGAGTCGTCGTATGACACAGGAACCGCTGCCCCTCACCCGCATCCCGCGCGCCGGCCTGCCCGCCCGTGCGCTCGTCGTCGGCGACCCGGCGCGCGCCGAAGCCGTCGCGGCACGGCTCGACGGCGCCGAGGAGGTCTCCCACCACCGCGAATACCGCCTCTTCACCGGCACGTGGCGGGGACTCCCGATCGCGGTCGCCTCCCACGGGGTCGGCGCCCCCGGGGCGATCCTGCTCTTCCAGGAGCTGGCGGAAGCGGGTGTGCGCACCCTCATCAGACTGGGCACGGCAGGTGCCATCCGGCCGGGCCTGGCAGACGGCGACCTCGTGATCGCGGAGGCGGCGGTACGCGACGACGGGGTGACCGGGCAACTGCTGCCGCCGGAGTATCCCGCGGTCGCCACGCCGGAGGCGGTACTGGCGCTCCAGCAGGCGGCCCGCGCGGCGGGCGTACGCCACCATCGGGGCATCGTCTGGACGCGCGCCGCCTTCCAACCCGGGCTCATCCCCCTCCCGGCCTACGGCAAGGCCGGTGTCGCCGCGATCGAGATGGAGCTGTCCGCACTGCTGGTGACGGCCTCGCTGCGCGGGCTGATCGCGGGGGGAGTACTGGTGCTGGACGGCGCGAACGCCGACGACCTCGTCGACGAGGAGGCGACCGGCGGCTACAACCCGCACCGCGAGGTCGTCGCGGACGGGATCGGGTCGGCCGCCACCGTCGCCCTGGAGGCGCTGCGGATCCTGGTGGCGGACGAGGGGTGATTGCCGCGGACGACGTATGAGTACGGGCCCGTCGCCCCGGAACGCCACGGCCCACAGCGTGGGCGGGGGCGTTGAGTGCCCGGGCCCGCTGCGTGCGCGGGTGCCTCCGCACTGCCGTGTTCGCGGCCGGGTTACGCTCCTGCGATGAGCAGCCCACATGATGAAGTGCCCGGCGGGCTGAGCGAGTTGTCCGCCCGTTTCCTGGCGGCCCACGCGGTCCGGACGGAACGCCTCGACGTGGAGCGGTACCGGTCGCGATGGCGGGAGTCGGGTGTTCCGGCCGAGGTCATCGACCGGGCGGCGGACTACGAGGCCCGCTGGGGCGGGCTCGTCCTGCCACCGTCGCCCTGGTACGAAGGCGGACCCGGCGTGCTGAGCGTGGACGTACCGGAGGGCTCCGACGAGGAGGGCTGGTGGCTCCCGGCCGGAGACCAGCGCTGCTCCGTGGCGTTCGGCTTCCTGATCGGCCCCCACGGAGAGTTCGCGATCCGCGGTGTCCGCAGGATCGCCCTGCACGCGAGCGTCGAGGGGTGGGTGGAGTCCTTGGCGCTCGCCCACACCGCCCGCGTCCATGCCGCTCGCGTCACCACCGTACGGGGGCGTGCCGTGGAATCCCTCGACCTCGGCGGCCTGCGGCCGGTGCCGTCGGTGGCGGGCGCGGCCGACACCTGGTGGTGGGGGCCGGGCTCGCTGGTCGCCGTGTACCGCGGCGAAGCCGACGCCTTCGACACCCCGACTGCCCTTCGGGCCCACGTCTACGAGGGTCCGCCCGAGGACATGCCCCGCTTCGACGACGTGGTGGGGTAAGCCCCACCCTCCGCCGGCGGGGTAGCAGGCTCGTCCCGACCTTGCGGAACAGCGAGTGTGGTCCCATGACTGAGACCGCCCCACGCCCCACGGTGTCGCCGGATCCCACCGCGCCCGAGCCGCGAGCCCGCCGGTTCCGCGGCGAGCTGGCATACCTACTGTCCGGACTACCTCTCGGGCTCGCGGCGTTCACCGTCGCCGTGACCGGAGCGGCCCTCGGGGTGTCCACCCTGGTGGTGTGGGTCGGGCTGCCGATCCTGGCCGGAACACTGCGCGCGGCCCGGTCCCTGGCCGACCGGGAGCGCCGGCGCGTCACGGCCGTCACCGGCCGCCCGATGCCCTCGCGGCGCCCGCTGCCGACCGGCACGGGATGGGCGGGAACGCTGAGCGCGGTACGCGACCCGCGGTCCTGGCGTGACCTCGCCCATGCGGTCGTCGCCTTCCCGCTCCGGATCACGACCTTCAGCGTGGCGCTGACCTGGACCCTCGGCGGCATCGGCGAGCTGCTCTACGCCACCTGGTCGTGGTCCCTTCCCCGGGGAGACGACAACCGGGGCCTGACCGAGCTGATCTTCGACACCTCCTCGCGGGCCGCCGACATCGGCTTCAACACCGCCATCGGAGTGTTCCTCCTGGCCACCTCGGTCCCGGTGGTCCGCGCCCTGGCCGCACTCCAGGCCCGGCTCGCCGTCGCCCTGCTCACGGACCGGTACGTCGACGGCGCCGCGAGGGACCACGAACGCCGGGCGACCACCGCCGGGATGGCTCGATGAGCGGTACGGTCCACCGCTGTCGAGCAACATCGCGGCCACGAGGCGGACGGCCGAGGGCGCCGCGATCCGCAAGCCGCCCTCCTCATCACCAAGTCGCCCTCCGCATCAGCCCGTTCGCCGGTAGGCGCCCGGTGCGGTTCCGTGCGCACGCTTGAACGCGTGCGCGAAGGCGAACTCGGACGTGTAGCCGACCTGGGCGGCCAGGGACCTCAACGGCACATCGGATGCCCGCAGCAGGCGCGCCGCCGTGGTCATCCGCCACCAGGTCAGGTAGCCGACGGGCGGTTGGCCGACCAGGGTGGCGAAACGTCTTGCGAAGGGTGCCCGGGAGAGTCCGGCCTCCGCGGCGAGTCCCGCCACCGTCCAGGGCGCCGCCGGGTCCCGGTGGATGGCATGGAGGGCGGCGGTGACGGGCGGATCGTTCAGCGCGGCGGCCCACCCGGCCCCGGTGATGGCACCACGGGCGCTCTGATCGGCGAACCAAATGCGCAGGATGTACAGCAGGAGCGCGTCCAGGAGCGCGGGTACGGCCGCGTCCGTGCCGAGACGCGGGTTCCGCAGCTCGGTGGCCAGGAGTTCAACGGCCGCGCGCAGCTCGGGATGACGGTCCGGCCGTGCCGGCAGGTGGATCAGATCGGGGAGGGTCAGCAGGAGCGGGTGGGTGCGGGACGGGTCGAGTCGGTAGGCCCCGCACAGCACCACGGTGACCTGTCCGCCGCCTCCGGTCCGGTCGACGCCGTCCGAGGCGCGGTCGGCGTACGGCTCACGGTCGTCGGGGGCGCAGGCAGGGGCCGTCAGGAGGCCTTCGGGGCTGTCGGCCAGTGTGTGCCCGCTGCCGTGGGGGAGGAACACCACGTCGCCCGTGCCCAGTCGAACGGGCTCCGCGTTCGGGGGCAGCAGCCAGCAGGAACCCCGCAGGACCACCTGGAAACCCGCCGACCCGGGGACGGCCGCGAACTCCTGTCCCCACGGGGCGTGCCACCGCACGTACGCGGCCCGGGGACGGCCGGTCCGGGTCACCGCGACCACGTCGCTGAGTACGTCCATGCGGTCGAGGGTACGGGTGCGAGACGCACACACATGAACGGGGCACTGTCGCGCATGGATCGTCTCTCCGCGCGGTCGTAGATTCGCCGCATGACGACGATGAAGAGCGCACGCATCCACGAGTACGGCGATACCTCCGTGATCCGCCACGAGACCGTTGACCGTCCACGACCCGCCCCCGGTGAGGTGCTGGTCCGGGTCGCCGCCACCTCGTTCAATCCGACCGAGGCAGCCCTGCGAGCCGGGCTGCTGCACGCCTTCCTCCCCGTGGACCTCCCCTACACCCTGGGCTGGGACGTAGCCGGCACCGTCGTCGAAATCGGCCCGGGGACGGAGGGCCCCGCCATCGGCGACCGGGTCATCGGACGGCTCGGCGCCGGGGGTGCGGCGGCCGAGTATGTCCGTGCACCCGCTGACCTGCTGGTTCCGGCGCCGAGGTCCGTCCCGCTCGCCCACGCCGCGGCCCTTCCCGTGGCCGGTCTGACGGCCTGGCAGGCGGTGTTCGAGCACGGGAAGGTGGTTGCCGGCCGGCGGGTGCTGGTCAACGGCGCCGGCGGCGGCGTCGGAGGCTTCGTGACGCAGCTCGCGAAGTACGCCGGAGCGGAGGTGATCGCCACGGCCGGCCCTCGGAGCACCGACGCGGTCCGCGGACAAGGCGCGGACCGAGTCATCGACTACACGGCCGGTCCGGTCGGCGACGCGCTCGACGGGCCGGTGGACACCCTGCTCAATCTGGTTCCGCTGGGTCCGAGGGACGCCGCCGCCCTGGCGACCCTGGTGCGTCCGGGCGGGCGGATCGTGTCGATCGCGACCCCGATCGAACCGACCGCCGGCACCGGGGTGAGCACGAAGCACATGGTCGCACGCAACGACGTCGCGGATCTCGCGGCGCTGGTGAACCTCGTCGACGCCGCCGCGCTCGGCATCGACATCAGCGAGTCACGTGCACTGTCCGACCTCGCGGACGTCCACCGGAGCAGTGAGTCCGGGCGGATCAGGGGCAAGGTCCTCATCATTCCGTGAACTCCCACAAGGCTTCCGACGAAGGCGCGTTGCCCGATGCGGCATCACCGCCCCACCGACACGGACGGTTCCCGGACGCGGATCGGTGTCGGACCGCGAAGGGTCCGTCAAGGTCCCGGCGAGGGCTCGCCCCGGTCAGTGGTGGTCGGGGCTCAGCAGCGTGGCGGCCGCTGCGATGAAGGCGACCGAGGCCTCCTTGGCCGCGTGCCGCCGGACGTCGAGTTCGGTCCGGTCGACGGACTTGCGCAGGACGTAGGTGGCGTCCGCGGCCTGCTGGGCGGGGCCCGCCAACTCGGGAACCAGGATCTGGAGGCGGATGTGGGGCGCGGTGATGGCCGCACGGGTGTCGTGGGACTTCGTCTGTGCCTCCAACTGGTGCTCGGTGCCCGCCTCGGCCAGGGCGAGGCGCTCCCGATGGAAGATCGCCGAGCGGTGTGCGTCCAGGGCGGCCGCGAAGTCGGTGACGGCGGCGAGCTGGTCCTGGCGGTGGCCGTGGGCGCGCTCCTCGACGCGTGCGGTCCGTACCGAACGGTGCTGGAGGACACCGGCGGTCAGGGCGCCGGCGAGGGTACCGAGTACGGCGACGATGGAAGGCCATATGGACATCGGGGTGTTGGGTCCTCTCCCTGAGGGGTCGGTTTCGGTGGTGAAGCGGGCGGATCGGACGACCGGGGACGCGGCAGCGCCCTCGGACGCGGGCCACGCCGGAGGGAATCGCGGCCCCGCGGCCCCGCACGGGGCCGGGTCGCCCGCACGTCACCGGTGTTGTTCGATGGCCATGGCCTCGAAGGTCTGCCGCATCATCCCGTCGATGGCGCCGGGTCGTTCGACCAGCGAGTCGAAGAGGTCGGCGAGCAGCCACAACACGAAGCCGTGCACCAGAGCCTCTTCCGGAGCGATCGGTCCGAACTGCTCCCGCCACGCCACGGTGTCCATGCCCATCGCGGCTGCCATGAGGACACCGGTGACCATCGGGACCTGGGTGGGGTCGGCCAACTCGAAGGTGGGAAGCCTGCGGATCACCGCGGGGATCAGGTCGTCGAGCGGGTCGATACGGTCCTTGCCGCCGGGCTGCTCGGCGATCAGGTACCCGGTCAGCACGCCCACCAGGAAGACAGTGCCCCGGGACACCTCGTCACGCCCGTGGACGTCCATCGCGGCCTCCACCCGCCGCTGCGCCTGCCGGCGCTCCTGGGCCGAGGTGCGCTTCTCCAGGACCCGGTACGAGTCCCACGCCGCACGGATCGCCTCGTCCTCAACTACGCCGTTCTTGGTCATGGAGCGACCGTAGGCGAGATGCCGAACGATCGCTGCGGGGACCCCCGAAGACGGTCAGATGTGGTGGCTGAGGCCGAGGGCGGGGTCGTGACGGATCAGGGTCCGCAGCCCCGGGTGGTATTGGACGCTCTCACCGGTGAGCAGCACCGGGCGCCCGCAGGCCGTGCCCACCTCGGTCAGGAACCGCAGCACGGCGGCCACCCCTGCTCCGTCGACGACCTCGTCGGGCCACAGCGAGAACTCGATCTCCTCCTCGTCGTGGGGCAGGGCGAAGAACCATACGGTGCCGAACCGGACCCGGAAGCAGAAACTCGTCCCCTCCCCGGCCGGCTCGTCGCACCAGACGCGGAAGAGGTCGGCGACGGCGGGCCGCAGCGGATCGAGCCGGTCGTACGGGTGCTCCACCTCGGTCTCGTCGGCGATCGACCGCAGGTGTTCGAGGACCGCGATCCAATCGGCGCGGCCCGCGTCCAGCACCCGGACGTCCCGCAGACTGCCGTCGACGTGGAAGACGTGGCACATCCACGACTCGGGGAGGCAGCGGGCACGGGCTTCGTGACCGTGGACGCGTCGGCAGACCTCGTGCGAGGTTTCCACGCCCCGGTCCTTCGGGGCTGTTGTTCCCATGGGCGCAAGGGTACGCGCGGTGCTCGACCCCTCGTACGGGCCGGCCCGAGCCTCAACCGGGCCCGGCCGGTACCCGGCGGCGGCCGGTGCGGCGATGTCCGTCCGGGCTCCCGACGGGTGGACACGCCAGCCGATGAGCCCCAGGTCCCGGAGCGCGGTGGAGTCAGGCCTTGGTGGTGAACTCGTCCTCGCCCTCGCCCTTGTACTCGTCGTGCACGTCCTCGAGCACCTTCAGCGCCTCGGCCACGGACGACCGGGCGTCGTCGAGGGCCGACGCCACGGCCTCCAGGGCGACGTCCCGCCCGTCGGCGGGAAGCGTGTCGAGCAGTCGCTCGATCTCGTCGAGGTCACGGCGGACGGCATGGACCGAGAAACCCACCCGGTTCTCCGCGGCGAATGCCACCTTCAACACGCCGAGGGCCACGCGACCGACGACACCTGCCGCCTTCCACGCGATCGGGCCGGCCGTCGTGGCCGCCTTCATCAGCTTTTCCCGCACGGGTTCAGCCCTTCTGCGACGTTGGCCGTCTCGTCATCGTGGTGCTTCCGGACTCGTCCGACGTGCCGAACACGTAGGCCTCGGCGTCGCCGATTCGGACCGGAGGCCCTTGCCGACAGGGCGCAGCCCGCGGCGGCCGGGGCAACCAGGGCGCATGCGACGGCGTTAGGCATCTGCGCATCCTAACGACCCCGGTACGCATGGTGGGCCCGGATCCCCAACCCGGTGGCGCCCGTCCGGGTTGGGGCCGGGGCACTCGTGGATGCGGTCGCGGGATGCGCACCGACCGCCCCGAGCAGCGGCCGGACTGCACGTAACCGCGGTTCGCCGACGGCGCCGGCAGCCGGACCCCTGGGCGTCCCCGCCCACGCTGCGGCGCCCCGTACGCAACCAAATGCCGGGGCTTCCACGTCATGGCAAGGGGGGCACCCCCACAGGAACACAGGACAGTCCCGCCCCACCTGGCGGCTGCCGGACCGGACTCCGGCGTCCCGGGCTCGTCGGGCGGGACGGTCGGCACACGTATCGAAGCTCCACCGAACACTTGAGGAAGAACCCTTGAAGGTACTGATCGCGGGCGGCGCCGGTTTCATCGGCTCGACCATCGCCTCGGCCTGCATCGACGGCGGCATCACCCCCGTCATCCTCGACAACCTGGCCACCGGTCGCCGCGAGTTCACCGAAGGTCGGACCTTCTACGAGGGAGACATCTGCGACGGTTCCCTCGTCGACCGAATCTTCGCCGACCACCCCGACATCACCACGGCCATCGACTGCGCGGCCCTGATCGTCGTTCCCGACTCCGTCGCCAACCCCCTCGGCTACTACCGCGAGAACGTGTCCAAGGGCATCCAGTTCCTTGAACACCTCACCCGCAACAACTGCCGGAACCTCCTCTTCAGCAGCTCCGCCTCCATCTACAGGGCGGACCCCGAGGACTTCTCCGTCGACGAGAACTCCCCCCTCGAAACGCTCAGCCCCTACGCCCGCACCAAGGCCCTCTTCGAGACGGTCCTGGCCGACGTCGCCGCCGCCGGAACCCTCGACGTCATCTCGCTGCGCTACTTCAACCCCATCGGCGCCGACCCCCTCCTGCGCACCGGCCTCCAGATCCGTACGCCCACCCACGCCCTGGGCAAGATGATCGACGTCCACCACGCGGGCAGCCACTTCCCCCTCACGGGCACCGACTACCCCACCCGTGACGGCTCCGGGATCCGCGACTACGTGCACGTCTGGGACCTGGCCGACGCCCACGTCAAGGCCGTCCAGCAGTTCGCCGCCATCACGCGCGACGAGCCCTACCGCGTCATCAACCTCGGCACGGGACGCGGGACCACCGTCCGCGAGCTCGTCACCGCGTTCGAAAACGTCACCGGTGCCCCGCTGACCACGGTGGAGACCGAACGGCGCCCCGGCGACTCCGCCGGTGCCTATGCCCGCGTCGACCTCGCGCAGGAACTCCTCGGCTGGAAGGCCCGACACTCCCTCGAAGAGGGCATCGCCGACTCCCTGCGCTGGTACGAGCGGCGCGACACGACCCTGACCACCGACTGACGATCCGGGACCGGCAGGCGCGCGCGGCGGCGTCGTGCAGGGCCGCACCCACCGCAGCGCGGCAACCCGGGGACGCGAAAACGCCCGGCGGGGGTTTCCCGGCCGGGCGTTCTTGTGCGTCTTGGGTTCCGCTGGTGGCTCAGTACCAGTGGTGGGTCTGCCAGAAGTTCCAGGCGCCGACGGGGCTGCCGTAGCGGGAGTTCATGTAGTCCAGGCCCCACTTGATCTGGGTGGCGGGGTTGGTCTTCCAGTCGGAGCCGGCCGAGGACATCTTCGAGGCCGGGAGGGCCTGGACCAGGCCGTAGGCGCCGGAGGAGGAGTTCGTCGCGGTGTGGTTCCAGCCGCTCTCACGCGAGACGATGTTGTTGAACGCCGCGAACTGTGCCGGGTCCTTGATCATCTGCTGGGCGACGGCCTTGGCGCTCATGGGGGCGGCCTGGGCGGGGACCGTGGCGAGCATGGAGCCGGCGACGCCGAGGGCGACGACGGTGCCCGCGAGGGCCTTCTTCGAGGCGGCGATGCGGCGGATGACGGTGTTCGACACGGGAGGGCCTTCCACAGGGGACGAGGGCGGTCGCTGCACGTCCAGGACGTGCGTGAGCCACTCAGGTGATGCGGAGGGCTTCGTCAGCGGCGGGTGAAACACCCGGGCCGCTCGGCGACTCATCCAGTTCTACAGACGGCCCGGTGGCCTGGCAACGAACCCGATTACTACCCGCCCTCGCAGCCGGGGACCCACGACCCCACGGCAGCGACCAGGGCATCGGTGCAGGTGGAGGCCCGGTACGGAAGGTCGTACCGGGCCCCTGCGGTCCACTATCCGGGGTCGTATGTGACGTGGGTCCTATGGGACGGCTCACCCCGGAGCCGCCCGAATCTCACGGTGAGCAACCACCTGTACCGCTCTGGCGACGCCTGCCGGGCCGGGAGAGGGGCTCGTGTGACGCCCCGCGGGGCTACGGCACTGCGCCGGCGACGTCCGTGACGCCACGGCCGACGATGGCCACCGATGTGACCGCCGTCCCCGCCTTCCCCCAGCTGCTGTCCTTGAGGAGGACGGTGCGCTCGCCCAGGAGGCGCAGGCTCTGCTCGTCGAAGATCCATTCGGTTCGTTCGCCCTTGTGGACGCGGGCGACCGCGACCCCGTGGCGGCCCGCGGCGTCCGTTGCCTCGGGAATCAGGACGACGCCCGGGATGCGGGCCGCGGCGCGATACAGGGCGGCGCTCACCCCGGGCGGGGCCTCCGTGGTGCGGAGCAGATCCCCGATGGCGACGAACGCCTGCTGGTCGGGCCCGGTCGTCGACCCCGAGCCGGCGCCGTGGTTGAGGAGGGTGTCCTCGTGGATGACCTCCAGGAGACGGGCGGGATCCGTCGGAAGGGTTTCGAGGAACCGGTAGGTGGGACTGTTGATACCGGCCTTGTGCGTACCCGATACCGGATCCGTGCTCTCGCCCCCGGTCGTGCGGGTGAGGGTGCCGGCCGCTCCGTCGACGGAAACCCACCTCTCGGCCGACTCGTCGGTCCGAGCGGCTTCCATGTCCCCGTTCGCGGTCTCGGAGAGGGAGGTCGAGTGCCCGACCGTCCTGGTGTAGAGGAACTGTCCGTCGCGGACGGCCGGAGCCCCCGCCGTCTGCGCCGCCAGTGCCACGCGATCGAGCAGCCGCACCGCTGCCGGCTCGGGCCGGGCCGCGGCGGGGGGCCCGTCGGAGCCGTGCACGCCGAGGACGGCGGCCAGGGCCACCGCGCAGGTGGCGGCCCCGGCCGCGAGGAACAGGCCTCGGGTGCGACGGGAGCGAACCCGGGCGGGACGGGAGAAGACCCCGGCGGGACGCGTGGCCCCGGCGGTCTCGCGCATCAGGTGCTCCTTGATCCGCCGGTGTCCGTGGAAGGGCAGCTCCGCTTCGGAGAGACCGGGCAGGTGCCGGACGTCGTCGGCCGCGTCGGCCGCGTCGAACCGGTCTCGTCGTGCGTCTTCGGGGGCGTTCACAGGTTTCCCTCCCGTGCGGTGCGGGGTGCCGGCGCGTCTCGTGCGGTCGGGGGCCCGGTGAGGTGAACGGCCGCGAGCTTGCGCAGCCGGGTCCGTGCGCGGGACAGGCGCGAGCGCACGGTGCCCACGGGCACCCCGCACGCCCGCGCCACCTCCTCGTGGCTGAGCCCCGACCACACGTGCAGGAGCAAGGCCTCGCGGTCCGTGCGCCGCAGCCGGTCCAGAGCGGTCAGGGTGGCCGCGGCCCGGGCCGAATCGGTGATCCGGGAGACGACGGCGTCCGCCAGGTCGGGCACGGCGTCGGCCGGTGGCAGCCGGGCCATCGCGTCACGGTGACGGCGAGCAGTCCTCCGGGTGTTGCGGATGACGTTGGTGGCGATCCCTAGCAGCCAGGCCCTGTGGTGCGTGACGCCGTCGAACGTGTCGCGCAGCCGCCAGGCTTCGAGGAAGGTGAGGGAGACGATGTCCTCGGCTCCGGTGCGGTCGGCGGTCATGCGGACGGCGTGCGCGTACACCGTGCCGGCATGTGCGTCGTAGAGTTCCGCGAACAATTGGTGGTCCACGCTGTGTAGTGTCCGCAGCCACTTCATCGTTGCATGTGACCCCCATCACGGTGGGGGTCCTCCTCGACCCCGCCCGCCGGCCCGGCCGTCGTCAGGTGGTGGGCGCGGGCGCGGGGCGGCCGAGGAGCACCGCTTGTTCCGCGGGAGTGAGGTCGGGGCCGGCGAGAGGGGGGAGTCGCGGTCCGCGGATCGCGGCGAGGACGACCCGAGGGCGGGCGAGGACCGCGCCGCCGGTCTGAAGGGTCATGACGTCGGTGAGGGCCTCGACAACGGTGAAGTCCGAACAGGCGGTCGTGATCAGGCGGTTGACGTACCTGGCGGCGACGCGGTCGGCGAACGTGGGCCTCTTGCCGATCGTCCGGGGGAAGGCGGCGTCCTGGGTGACGGCCAACAGCCAGGCGGCGGCAGCCGGTCGGCCGATCGCGCGCTGTGCGCGCCGCGCGAATCCCTTCGACCCGATGTCCCTGTTCGAGGCCAGGTCCCGCAGGGCGCGGGCGCCTTGGGCCGCCGCGGACATGCCGTGCCCGTAGAGCGGGTCGAGAGCGGTGGCGGAGTCCCCGAGCGCGACGAACCCGTCCACGCGGAGCCTCTCGTAGTGGCGCCGCCGGTTGGTCGTGTTCCGGGTGACGATCACCGGGCCGAGGGGTTCGCACCGGTCCAGGAACTCCGCTATGAGGGGGCTCCGCATGGTGCGGGCGAACGCGGTGAACCGGGACTGCGCACTGGTGGGCTGCCCGCCGCGGGTGCCGGCGAGGCTGACCATCCACTCACCGCCCTCGATGGGCAGGATGGTGCCGCCCGAGCCGGGCCCGGCCAGTCGGGAGTCGACCTGGACGTTGATGACCGGCCAGCACGCGGTGTCCACGGGGGCCTTGTAGCGGCGGCTCGCGTAGGCGACTCCCGCGTCGACGACGGTCTCGGGAACGGCCGGCAGCCCCAGCCCGGCCAGCCAGTTCGGAGCGCGGGAGGAGCGGCCCGTGGCATCGACGACCAGGTCGGCTTCACGAACCTCCTCCGTGCCGTCCCGATGCCGGATGACCGCACCGGTGACCCGGGTGCGGGTGCCGAGGAGGCGGACCGGCTCGGCCCCGGAGAGCAGACGTACTCCCGGCAGCGCCAGGGCGCGCGTGCGGACGGCCCAGTCGACGAGGTCGCGGCCGGCGCTGATGAGGTACTGCGCTTCGGGCCAGCAACGCCGGTACCAACCGCCGGGGGAGAGGGAGACCATGCCGTTGGGAAGGGGGATCCGGTGCGCGCCGGCGCCCAGCCACATCTCCATGGTTCCGGGCAGCAGCGACTCGATCGCGTCGGCCCCGCCCGACCAGAGCATGTGGGCGTGGCGGGCCTGGGGGAGTCCGCGACGGGCTCGCGGGGTGTCCGGCAGGGCGTGCCGTTCGACGATGTCGACTCCGTCGCTGTACGGAGCGAGCGCCGCGGCGGCCAGGGTGCCGCTCAGCCCGCCTCCGAGGATCAGGACTCGGGACCGAGAGGGGGTCGTACCGGCCATGCGGGTCTGCTTTCTGCCCCGGCCTTGGCCGGTATGGCGGAAGTCGAGTGGGGTCCGGACGGGAGCCCTAGAATCCCATGATGATCATTACGCGCTTCGTCGGTGGTCCTCTCGCGGGCATCGAGGGGATCCAAGCCACAGAGGTGACCTTGGCCGCGCATAGTGGTAGCCGTGAGATCGGGCGCTATCTACGGGGCCCCGATGATGACGGCGTGGCGGTATACCGGTGGGTGCCCGCCCCCGAGGAGGCACAGGACGACCTGCCGGATCCGGCCTGAACCACCACGGGGCACACCGGCGTTCGGCGGGCCGGATCGGTCAGCCGCCGGGGGTGTCCGCCTCCGGTGCCGGGTTCTGGGCGAGCCACCGCCCGTACGCCCGGATCGTTCCTCGGTTCCGCAGGCCCTCACGGGCAAGGGCGAGGCGGGCGGAGGTGCGGGCGCGAGGCGCGAGGCCCCGGGAAACGCGGCCCATGTGGGTCCGGACCAGGGCCAGCACGCCCGCGCTGGCGATGTCCCTGTCACGCCAGTTGAGGCGCGGCGCGGCGACCTCGATGTCCTCACCCTGCTCCCAGCGTGCCGGGAGGTCGGGGCGCAGAGCCAGGGCGGTGGCCAGTCCGACCATCGCGAACCCGCTCGCCAGGACCAGTTCGGCCGACGTGCGACGGCCGATGCCCCCCGTCAGCATGAGCGGCACGGGCGCGGAGGCGACGAGCCGCTCGGCGATGGCGAGGAAGTACGCCTCACGGCCGAGCTTCCTGTCGTCGGCCGTGCGGCCCATGGTCGCCGCGCTCTCCATGCTTCCGCCGGAGAGTTCCACCAGGTCCACGTCGAGGTCCGTGAGGAAGCCGAGCACCTGCTCGACCTCGTCGACGTCGAAGCCGCCCCGCTGGAAGTCCGCGGTATTGATCTTGATGCTCACGGCGAACCCCGGGGTCACCGCCGCCCGGACGGCGCGCACCACGCTCAACAGCAGTCGGGCCCTGTTCTCCAGGCTGCCGCCCCACTGGTCCGTACGGCGGTTGACCAAGGGGGAGAGGAACTGGCTGAGGAGGTAGCCGTGGGCCGCGTGGACCTGGACGCCGTGGAAACCGCTCTCCTCCGCGAGGCGGGCCGTCGTCGCGAACCGGCGGATGGTGGCCCGGATGTCCGCCTCCGTCATGGCCGTCGGGCGGGCGAAGGCGCTCGTGTGCTTCCCGAGGCTGACACCGATGTCGGACGGCGACCACGCGACACCGGGCAGGTCCGACCGGACCTGCCGACCGGGATGGTTGATCTGCATCCAGACCTGGCCGCCCCCCGAACCGGCCGCGGCGGCCCAGCGGCGGAACGGGGCCAGGTCGGTTCCGGCGTCGAGCACGATCGTTCCCGGCGACGTGAGGGCCCGTCTGTCCACCATCACGTTGCCCGTGATGATCAATCCGCTCCCGCCGCGCGCCCAACTTCGGTACAGCTCCTCGATCTCCGGTCCGGGCAGTTGTCCGGGCTGGCGGGCCATGCTCTCCTCCATGGCCGCCTTGGCGATCCGGTTCGCGATGCGGCTGCCGTTGCGCAGTTCGAGAGGTGTGGACAGGTGCATGGAAGGTTTCCTCCGGTTGTCGTCAGGTGAAGTCCCGTCGTGGCCCGCGCACTACGGTTCGGCGCACGGCCCGCGGAGACGGTTCGGAACGCGGTCGGTGCCCCGCCCGGGCCGGATGCGGGCCGGTTCAGCGGTCCCGCCCCCTCAGAATCCGACCTGCCGCCGTCCGCACGCGGGCGAGACGCGCCGAGAGGCTCGGGGTGACGGGCCTGAGCCGGCTTCCGCCCATGGGCCCCGTCTGCGGATCGGACCACAGCTGGGCGACCTCCTCGGCGATCGCCTGCTGGGCCCTTCGGGACGCCGTCGGGTGGCTGATGCCGCGACCGAGCGCCACGCGCAGGGACCTGGCCGCGGCTTCGGTGGCCAACTGCCCCCGCGCGTCCAGAGGGCTGAAGGTCGCCAGGGCGTCCCCGATGACGACGAAGCCGCGGGGCCCGCGGATGCGCTCGTACCGGTGCCAGCGGGTCGACGTCGGTGAGACGAACACGTCGCCCGCGGGTGTCGCGTCGGCGATCAGCCGGCCCACGGCGGGGTCGGACATGGCCAGTGCGGCGGCGGCGAAGGCCTCCCCACCGGTGATCCGTTCACGGTCGGGGGCGGTCTGGGTCACGGCCCACAGGTCGTTCTCGATCGGGACGAGCACCGCGCTGTGGGCGCCGTCCGCGACAGCCGTCAGGGCGACGTCCGACTGCCCGTCCGGTGCCCGGTAGCGACGGCCGGCCATGAACCCGGCCGTGCCGCGCGTGGTGACCGGCACGGCGGCCACACCGAGATCGGTCAGCCACGTCGCACTGCACGAATCGGCGCCGCTCGCGTCGACGACGAGTTGCGCCGTGATCTCCTCCTCCGGCCCGTCGTCGAAGCGCACGCGCGCACCGAGCACCGCCGACTCGTCACCGATGAGCCCGACGACGTGGGCGCCGTCGAGGACGGCGGTGCTCCGCTCGTGTGCCGGGTTGGCGACCACGATCTCGCGCAGCACCGCTGTGAGCAGGTCCCGGCTGCACGTCAGCAGCTCGCGCGTGCCCCACGCGCGCGGGCGCGTCCGCGACAGGTGGGCGCCGGCCGGGAGGGGGAACGTCCGAGCACCACGACGCCGCAGCAGCGCGCCCGAGCCGTACGCCAGGTCGTTGACGTCCCACATGCCTCCGATGTGGAGGACCTCGCCGTGCTGGGCGGCCGCCGCACCCGCCGCCCCCGACCCGTCGCCGGTACGGCCCGCGAGCACGAGTACGTCGTAGCCGGCCAGGGCGACCACGGAGGCGGCCAGCAGGCCCGCGTACCCCCCGCCGATGATCAGGGCTTCGACGTGCTTCGGGTGTGTGGTGGTCATCGCTGTCTCTCTGTGAAGGATCTCTGAGCGGCGGGCGGGATGCGTGCTCGCGGCCTCTTCTCCGGTGTCATGCACGGTTCTCGGCGAGTGCTGCCGACTGCCGCGTCACCTCCACCCGCGAGGACCGCAGCATGGCGTCGGACATGTCGAGGAGGTCGTCGGATTCCTCGATGGAGCTGATCGTCCACCGGACCTCCGGCGGGACCGCCGGCGCCGCACGCCCCTTCCCGATCACGGCGTGGGCGATCACGGAGGCATCGGCCTCGCTGCGGGCCCGCCGGCTGCCGGCGCCCTCGGCCAGAGCGAGCGCGTAGACCTTCGCGCCGGTCGAGCGGTCGAACCAGGGCGTCAGCCGCAGCACCGCGTCGAAGATGTCCCGTTCGCGCTGCATCAGGCGGTGCTCCACCGGCTGCCACCAGGGCATGGGCGGCGGGCTCGTGGAAGGTATCTCCGGACGGACCTCCAGCCACAGGGGATGGAGCCTGCGGAACCGGCACAGGGCCCGCCACCGGTAGCCGGCGCCCTGTCCGAGGGGCGGAAGGACGAATCCGGCGGCGATCAGGAAGGCGCTGAAACTGGCGATGGAGAAGGCGACCTGGGTGCTCAACCAGTCCCAGTCGTGGCCGAGCCAACGCGCGATGATCGCCGTGTACTTCAAGAGGTCGTACGCGAACGTGCACGCCGCCCCCGCGGCGATCAGCAGCAGCCCGCCCTTGAGGGTGCCGCTGACCTGCTTCGACCAACGCCGGCTGAGCACCACCATGGTGACGGCCGCCACGCTGTGCGCCGCCAGGTAGAGGACGACCATCTCGCGGATCCAGGGCGTCCGGGAGTAGTAGGTGTCCAGGTCACGGAGCCGCTCGATCGGTGCGTCGCCCAGCGCGAACAGGGCCCAGATGGCCAGGACGACCAGGGCGTAGGCCGTCAGGCACGAGCGGGTCTGCCGCCGGGTGACGCGTGCGTCGTCGTTGCCCCGCCAGTGGATCAACAGGACGATCGTGGCGGCGTCGAACGCGGTCAGGATCGAGTAGACGATGGGGGCCGCGATGTTCGGCACGCCGAACATCGCGTTGATGGCCGCGAGATGTGGGGGAGCGGCGGTGACGAACAGGAGCGCGCCGACGAAGAGGGTCGCGGTGACGGCCCTCAGGAGCGGGTCCCGCGGGTTCTTCCGCAGTGCCCACAATTTGATGGCGGTGGCGACCAACAAGCCGGCGGCCGAGCTCAGGTACGCCGTTCCCGCGTTCACCGAGGGCGTCCGTGAGCCGGATGAGGGGCAATGAGCATGGTCAGTTGCTCTCCGAGCGGTCGGCGCCGACGGGGGAGCCGGAACGGTGGATGTTGGAGAACTGGATGCTCAGCCGGGCAAGACCGTTCGTGCCGGAAACACGGGTGGGAATCGCGGCGGTCACGTCGATGGCCACGGGGGTCCGCACGGACGCCGGGACCTTGGCCGCGTCCGCGGTGACCAGGGCCGCGTGGATGGTCGCCGCCTCGGCGAAGATGATGGCGGCATCCGGCGTGCAGCCGTGCGAGGAGGCGTAGCGCTCGGCCGCCTCGCGGTGGCCGGTGTCCAGGTGCGGCGCCAGGTTGAGCAGACGGTCGGCGATTTCGGTGGACCTCGCCATCGCCCGGATCTCCAGCGACGCGGTGGGACGGATCCGCACGGGCTTGCCGGGCCCCGCGAACGGTTCCAGCGCACGCCAAAGGGGCTCCATCGCCCGGTAGGCCCGCCAGGAACCCCACATCGACCCCAGCCGCGGTCCGACGACCGGCAGCAGGAAACCCACGGTGGTCATGGCCGCGCCCAGTCCCGCCAGCGGAGGGGCGATGTCGGTGCTGAGCGAATCCCAGGCGTCCGTACCGGCCCACCGGGCGCCCACGGCGATGAACTTGAGCAGGGCGAACGACAGGGTCAGGCCGAACGCGGTCACGAGGATGATCAGGCCCCAGTGGGTCCACGCCGCTTGGAGCTCGCGCAGTTCGCGTGCCCACCTCCAGCACTTCGTCGCCACGACGAGACTCGTGGCGGTGTGTGCGGTCAGGTAGAGGACGATCATCTCGCGGACGAACGGGGTGTTCGCGTAGAAGGTGTCGAAGTCGCGCTGCTGCTCGATCGGCACGTCGCTCAGCGAGAAGAGCACGCAGAAGGTCGCGATCACCACGGAGGTCGCCGCGATCCACAGCCTGGTGTGCCGTCGGACGGTCTCCTCGGCTCCTCCGCGCCAGTTGATGAGGAGCACCAGAGAGCCGCACGCCAGGCACGACAGGATGCAGTAGACGATGAGAGCCGAGATGTTCGGGACGCCGGTGATCCGGTTGACCCGCTCGATCGTCGGCGGTGCGCCGAAGACGAAGCCCGCCGCGGAGGCCGCGAGGATCACGAAGATCGACTTCGACATCGGTGAGTGCCAGGTGTGCCAGAACGACGGCGACTTCACCACCAGGGCGATCGCCAGTACGGCGGCGGGTATGTAGTAGTCCGATCCGGTCATGCTCAGTAGCCTCTGCCCAGGCTCGACTGGATCCGGCCCGCCAGACCGGTGACCGGCACGGCTCCGCCGCCCTGGAGGTACTCCCGCAGGCGCGACCCCAACTGGAGCCCGAACGTCTCCGCGTCGTCCTCCTCCTCGGTGTTGACGTGGCTCCTCGCGGCCAGCGCGACGAGGTCGTCGCTCGCCACGTCGCCACCGAGCGAGCGGGCGGCCGCCGTGGCCACCTGGCTGTGGGTCCCGTGTGACAGGCATTCACCCCTCAGGGTGTGCCAGATCTCGTGTGCAAAAATTACGAACTGGTGCAACGTGGTGGTCTTACTCTCGATGATGATCACGACTCGGTCGTCGAACCTGGCGGTGAGGCCGCTGGCCGTCTCCTCGGGGAACTCGCGGAAGCGCAGGAGGACCGGGCGGTGGGGCAGTCCGTCGTCATCCGCGTTGAAGCGTCGCTCGACGTCGGCCCTCAGTACCTCGAACAAGGTGTCCGGATCCGAGGGGATCGGCCGTCCGAGGCCCGCGAGGATCTCGTCGCAGAACTTCGCGATCCCGCGTTCGGTCGACCGTCGCGTCAGGTGGTTCTTCGGGGCGACGAGCAGGCTCCCCGGGCGAATCGCCCTCCCGAGAGCCGCGAACACGCCCTTGCGAAGATCGACCCTCTGCCGCTCGCTCATCCGAATGCCCTCACTCTGCGTTCCTTCCGATGGCGGTCAAGCCGCGGCCCGGCCTTCCGCTTCCTGTTGTTGGAGCCCGGGTCAGTGGCCCGGGCTCCGGCCCGACCTCAAGGCCGGGAGCTTTCCTGGGTGATCGCGTCCACGAAGGCCATCAGCGCCGTCTCCAGGTTCGGCGGCAGTTCCGTGTCGCCGAGACGAAGCTGGACTTGCAGGGCGTAACGATTCTTCACCGCTTCCGAAGGGTTCTTCAGCAGCGCCGTGAGGTCCGGGACGACCTTGCTGTCCAGAACTCGCTTCAGGGCTTCGGGCGGAGTGTGGGTGAAGTACTCCATGGGGACGTCGAAGAACCTGGCCAGACCCGCACCGTGCCAGATGTTCGGCGTGCTCCGGTTCAGGAGCTTGCCGTGCCACTGAGGCGTCATCCCGCTGCCCGCGGCGATCTCGGCGGTCGTGTACTGGCGCCGGTTCCCGGTGTCCCTGTCCACGGTCAGCCGCGTTTCCTTGAGGAACGCGATGCGGCGGGCCAGTTCCGCCGGGCCGCTCTTCGGCGCTTCGACGGGATCGCCGTCGAGCAGCCGCCGGATGTCGGCCTCCGCCAGCGAGGTGTGGAAGGAGAGGACCGGCAGGTTGAAGGCGGACGCCCGGTCGAGGCCCGACTGCAGTCGCAGCCCTTCGACTTCTCTCACGGTCTCGGCGAGCTGTTCGTACCCGTCGTTCATGGACCCTCCGGACGGGATGGAAGGGGGAACGTGCGGTCCGGTGGAACCCCGAGACCCGCGCATGTCAACTAGATCACGGAAACGGTCGGATCCGCAATGAAACGATCGTTTCGCTTGGCTCGATCGGGCTGCCGTCCTGCGAACCGTGCCTGACGTACCTGCTGTGCCTGCCGTGCCTGCCGTACGTGAGTGCCCGCCGGCCTGCCCGCCCCACGGGGCGCATCCGGCCCTCAAGGGGACCTCGTTGGGCAGGTCGGATGCCCCGAGGCAGTCCCGTGCGACGCGGTGCCGCGCGGCGCGACGCACCGCACGGCGGGTGGGCGGCCGCGTGCTCCGCCCGCGGATGGTGCATCTACGCTTGTGCCCCGTCAGCGGGTCGAGACGGACGACCGGTCGCGGAACGGAGCATGCGGTGCCAGAGGGTCAAACGGGGGAAGCGAACGACCGGGACCTGATCGGAAAGGTGCTCGGGGGACGCTACCGGGTGATCTCCGTGATCGGCCGCGGCGGCATGGGCGTGGTCGCGCGGGCGGTCGACGAACTCCTCGCCCGCGAGGTCGCCGTCAAGGTCCTGCGGGCCTACACCGACGCGAGCGACGCCGAACTGGCCGACCTGAGAGCCCGGATGGAGCGTGAGGCGCGGGCCGCCGCCCGCATCCGGCACGGCGGAGTCGTCACCGTGCACGACGTGACGCACGAGCAGGGTCTGCCCGTCATCGTCATGGAACTCGTCGACGGCCCCTCGCTCGACGAGGTGGTGACGCGGCGCGGCGCGCTCGACCCGCACGAGGCCGCCGCGATCGGCGCCAAGTTGATGGACGCGCTCGACGCCGCGCACCGCGCCGGCGTCCTGCACCGCGACGTGAAGCCGGGCAACGTACTGCTGGAGCGCGACGGGCGGGTCGTACTCACGGACTTCGGCATAGCCACGATCGAGACCTCCGGCGACGAGGCCATGGCGAAGCTGACCCGCAGCGGTGAGCTGGTCGGCTCGCTCGACTACATGCCCCCGGAGCGCGCTCAGGGCAGGGAGCCCGGACCCGCCTCCGACATATGGTCGCTCGGCATGACCCTGTACGCGGCGGTCGAGGGAGTCTCGCCGTTCCGCCGGACCTCGGTATGGTCCACGTTGGCCGCGATCGTCGGCGATCCGCTGCCGGAGCCCCGGCGCGCCGGCCCCCTCGCTCCGGTGCTGCGGGCGCTGATGGCCAAGGAACCGGAGCGTCGGCCCACCGCCGACCGGGCCCGCGCCATGCTGGAGGAGGTGGCGGCCGGTGGCGGTGCGGTCCCCGCGGCGACGGGCGCCACGGAACCGTCCGCCCCGGCCGAGGAGCCCGCCCCGGCCGAGCAGCCCGCCCCGGCCGAGGAGCCCGTGCCCGCCGAGCAGCCCGTGCCCGGCCCCGCGGTCGGTTTCGGACCCCCGCCCCCGGGCGGTTTCGACGCCGGGCCCGCATCGGTTCCGCAGCCCTACGCCCCCACCCCGCAGCCCGGCTTCCCGTCGCCCGGCCCCGCACAGGTCTCCCCGTACGGTCAGCCGTTCACGGTCGACCAGTCCGGCCCGACGGGCGTGGACCGGGCTCGGCGCCGCGGCCGGGTCGCGGTGGCGGTAGCGGTCGGCGCCGTCCTCGCCGCGGGCGGCGTCACCTACGCGGTGACCTCGGGCGGCGGCGACGGCGGCGACGATCGGGCGCAGGCGGCGGCTCCGACTCGGGCACCCGACGCCTCCACGACCACCGGCGGACAGCCGGGCGCGCAGCCGGGCGCGCAGCCGGGTACGCGGAGCCCTTCGCCGTCTCCTTCCGGGTCCGGGCCCACGACGAAACCGTCCGTCAGCGCTTCGAAGAAGGTCGGTACGTCGTCCCCCTCCCCGAAGGGTTCCTCGTCCGGCCCGGCCAAACCGAGCCCCGTACCTACGGGCTGTGCCGGCTGGACCCACAAGGACCCGGCGCCGGGCACCTACGGCTACATATCCGGCAGCCACCACCTGCTGGCGGCGCCGTACCAGCAGTGCGCACAGGGCGGTCTGGTCAAGGACGGGACCAAGCTCTGGTACCAGTGCTACGTCGTCAACTCCTACGGAAACCAGTGGACTTTCGTGCGCGTGGACGGCACGAACGCCACCGGATGGCTCTACAACCGCGACCTCAAGGGCCAGAAGGGCTCGTCCCCGCCCTGCTGAGCCGCTCCTTCCGTTCCGTCGCGCCGGCCCCTCCCGGTGTGCCGGCCGGATCGCGGGGACCGCGGTGCGACCTCCGTCCCCGCGGGGTCCGGGACGGCGAGGACCGCTTCTCGCACGGTCAGCGCAGTCCGTCGTAGGCGGCCATGACGATCTCCATGCCGCGGTCGTCCTGCTGCCGCTCCCGGTCGATCATCCGGTTCATGACGTAGGCCACCGTCATGCGCGCGTCCGGGTCGCTCGCGACCAGGGAGCCGCCCCAGCCGCCCCACCCGAAGGTGTTGCCGAACCGGCCGAAGCCCGTCGTCCAGGACATCGGCGTCCGCAGGACGCGGTCGTCGCCGCCGAACACCTCCCGCCACGCGGGCTCACAGCCCTCGGGGGACAGCAGCCGCACACCGCCGGCCGCTCCCCGGTTCGCCAGTACCGACTGGACGGCGGCTACCGACCGGGCGTTGCCGAAGCCGTTCACCGCAGGGATCCGCGCGCGACGCCAGGCGACGGAGTTGACGTCCGCGACCCGGATCGTGGCACCGGTGTACTCCCGGCGCGCTCCGTCCGGTCCGGTCGGCGGGCCGGCGGCGTGGTCGTCGGTCAGTGACGGCGGCGGGATGAGCGGTGCGACGCGGTGGTCGTGCTCCTCGGCGAGCCCGATGTGGAAGTCCGCGCCCAACGGCCCGGCCACCTCGTCGGCGAAGAACTCGGCGAGACCGCGGCCGGTGATGCGGCGGACGATCTCACCGACGAGGAACCCGAAGGTGAGCGCGTGATAGCCGGCGGCCGTACCCGGTTCCCATTCCGGGGCCTGCGCCGCCAACCGTGCCGTCACGTCCTCCCAGTCGTGGAGCTCCTCGACCGCGGTGAGCCCGGCCAGGTCCGGCAGTCCCGCGGTGTGCGACAGGACGTGCCGGACCAGCACGCCCTCCTTGCCGGCGGCGGCGAACTCGGGCCAATAGGCGGAGACCGGCGCGGCGAGGTCGAGTCGGCCCCGGTCGGCCAGGATCAACGCACACAGGGCGATCATGTTCTTGGTCGTCGAGTTCACGCAGGTGAGGGTGTCGCGCCCCCATCCGACGGTACGATCCGCGTCGACGTACCCGCCCCACAGGTCTACCACCGGTTCGCCGTCGACGTGGACGGCCACCGAGGCGCCCACGTCGTCCTTGTCGAGCAATGCCGCGAGCACCTCACGGACCGCGGCGAACCGGGGCTCGCACACTCCCTTGATGTCAGTCATGGACGTAAGCCTCGGGCGGCGCCGGGCCTCCCCGCCCGACAATTCCCACGCCGGTTCTGTCGGGCAAAGCGGCGCCGCCCGACACCACGGCGAGACGATCGCCGGGACGCCTCGCGCGGCGGGAGACGGCCTGGGGCCTGTCGTCGAATCCCCCTCCGGGCGACAACGGGACTTCGACGACAGGCCCTAGGCTCGGGTGCGGGGCCGTTGCGGCCGAACCCGGTGGCGGGACGGGTCGGTGCTCCCGCGGCGGAGACCCGACGGACAGGAAAAGGGACGGATGCGCGTGCTGGAGCGGCTGAATCAGGCGTTGGACCACCTGGAGACGCGCCTCGACCAGGAGGTCGACATGGCCGAGGTCGCCCGGATCGCCGCGGTGTCGGAGTACCACTTCCGACGGCTGTTCTCCGCGCTCGCCGGCATGCCGCTCCCTGTCTACGTGCGGAGACGGCGGATGACGCTCGCGGGGGCCGAGGTGCTGGCCGGGGAGCTGACGCTGCTCGACGTCGCGGTGCGGTACGGGTACGGCTCGGGCGAGGCGTTCGCCCGGGCGTTCCGGTCGGTGCACGGCGTCGGACCGGGCGAAGCGCGGCGCACGGGCGCCGAGCTCACGGCGCAGCCGCGCATGTCCTTCCGTGTCGTCGTCGAGGGCGGCACGAGCATGCGGTACCGGATCGTGGAGAGGGAATCGTTCAGGTTCGTCGGCAGGAAGGCCCGGGTCCCCCTCGTGCACGAGGGGGCCAACGCGGCCGCGGACGCGCACTTGGCGAGCCTGGACGAGCCGGCGATCGTACGGATGAAGGAGTTGGTCCACCAGGAACCCGAGGGGGTCCTTTCGGCGGTGGTGCACCTGACCGACAGCAGGGAGGAGGGGGCCGAGGTGGACTACTGGATCGGGGTGGTGACCGGTCCCGAGGCGCGGGCGGAGGACCTCGACGTCCTCGACGTACCGGCCGGGACCTGGGCGGTCTTCGACAATCGCGGGCCCTGTCCGAGCGCCGTCCAGGACCTGTGGCGGGACGTGTTCACCCAGTGGTTCCCGTCCAACGCGTACGCGAGCAGGCCGGGCCCGGAGCTGCTGCGGACTCGGCCGGTGGAGATCGGCGCGGAGACCGACTCCCAACTCTGGATCCCGGTCGAGCGGGGCGGCGGCGGTGGCTCCGTGAGGTGACCACCGCCGTGCGTGGGCGGTCGACCGGTGGGTGACGCCGGTGGGTCATGCGGGCGGTGGGTCATGCGTGCGGTGGGTCATGCGTGCGGTGAGGTCCGGCCGTTGTCGAAGATGCGGTCGAGGTGGTGGTGGAGCACCGCGATGGCGGCCTCGGGTGTCCGTTGGCCGACGAGGATGCTGGTGCCCATCGTCGCGGTGATGGCGAGCAGGGTGATCGCCTCCTTGCGCGCGTCGACGGCCCCGGCTGCCGTACCGGCCCGCTGCGCCTGCTGGAGCAGCGCGGTCAGGGAGTTCTCGGCGGCGTCGGGGTTGTCGACGAAGGGCTGGGCGGCGAGTGCCTCGTCGGTGACGGACAGGATCGAGTAGGAGCTGTAGAGGAGGTGGAAGGTCCGGCTCTCCTGGTCCGTGGGGAGGGAGGCCAGGAGCAGCGCTTCGATGGTCGCGCGTGGGCCCGGGTGCGGTCCGGCGGCGGCGAGTCGGGCGCCCACGCGGGCGGTGAAGCGGTCGGTCAGGTGCTGGAGGCCGTGGAAGAGGAGCTTCTCCTTGGTCTGGAAGTAGTACTGGACGAGCCGTAGGGATGTTCCCGCTTCGGCTGCGACGTCGCGCATGCCGACGGCGTGCAGTCCGCGCCGACCGGCGACCTGGATGAGGGCCTCGGCGATCAGGCTGCGCCGTTCCTCGTGGTCAACGCGTTTGGGCATGTGCCGTGCCTCCGCCTGTGGGTGGTGGGTTCGAGGCCGACCGCCCCGAATTTTTGATGGTACCGCCGTATCATCAATATGGTACGGTCGTATCACGAAGAACGGATCTTCCCGGAGGTGCCCCGTGCCTGAGAACACCACCCGAGCGCGACGCGACGTCGGTCACTACGTGAGCGACGAACTGCGCGACCGCTACTTCGCGGCCTGCGACGTCCTCTACGCGAAGGGAGCGCCCGCACGCTCCGAGACGGACGTCGAGACGAGCTTCGGCACCACCCACGTCTACCGGTACGGACCAACCGACCCGGCGGCCGAGTCGCGGACTCCCGTGGTCCTGATACACGGTTCGGGCGGTTGCTCCGCGCAGTGGTACCCCAACACCCGCGCCCTCGGCGCCGAGCGCCCCGTCTACGCCCTCGACACCCCGGGCGACCCCGGCCGCAGCGTCCAGCGCGAGCCCATGTGGCAGCCCGAGCGCGCGGCACAGTGGATGGACGAGGCCCTCGACGCGCTCGGCCTGGACAAGGTCCACCTCGTCGGCTCCTCGTACGGCGGCTGGCTGGTCATCAACCAGGTCCACCGTCGCCCCGAACGCCTCGCTTCGGTCACGGCCCTCGACCCGGGCGGTCTGGAGAAGGTCGGCCTGCGCTTCTTCGTCTGGATCTTCGCCAGCCTCTTCGCCACCTACGCCCCCAGGGCGTGGCGCCCGCGCCTCGCCAAGTGGCTCGAGCAGCCGGTGATCGTGGTCCCCGAACTGCGCGCGATGATCCAGGCCAGTGTGCGGGCCTTCAGGATCCGCCGCCCCGCGCCGCTGCCCCTGTCGGACGCGGAACTCGGCTCCATCCGCACGCCGTTCTACCTGGTCATGGGCAAGCGGAGTCTGCTCGTGCACCCCCGGCGGCAACTTGAGCGCGTACCGCGCCTGATTCCCGGGGCCCGCGCCGAGATCGTCGCCGCGACCGGCCACGGCCCACAGATCGATCACCCCGACCTGGTCAACGCCCGGATGCTGAGCTTCATGGAGGACGTCGACTCCCTCGATCCGGCGGCGCACTGAGCCGCCGAGAGCCCGCAACGGTGGGGGAGTGACCTCGCGGACCGCCCGACCGAGGACGGGAGCGCCTCGACGGACGCCGGGGCTTCGCCGGGGCCCGCGTCCTCACGGTCGCCGATCCGGGCGGGGCGGATGGTTGCCGTCCCCTCACACCGGGCGGACCGGGGGAGTCGGCCGGACGGCGGCGCAGCAGGCGAGCCCGACCACGAGCATGAGCACCGGGAAGGCGAGGGCCGCTTGGGTGGCGGTGGTGGGGGTGTCACCGAGGCCGGCCTGGAGGAGGACCCCGGTGGCCGCGCTGCCCAGGGCGCCACCGAGTTGGCGCGTGGTGTTGAAGACCCCGGACGCGGCGCCGACCAGGGACGGTTCCAGGGAGCGGGTGGCGATGCCGGCGAGCGGTGCGGAGACCAGCCCGATGCCGATCCCGGACACCAGGAGGGAAGGCATGAGCACCCACAGGCCGATCCCCGGGCCCAGGAGCAGCGTCAGGGATCCGGTGCCGACGATCAGTAGGGCGAAGCCGAGGGCCGCGAGCAGCCGGGGACCGGCGGTGTCGGACCGCTTGCCGGCGAGACGGGCGCACAGCGACGAGAGGGCGAACATCGGGACGGTGGCCGCGCCCGCCGCCAGGGGGCTGTACCCGAGGTCGCTCTGCAGGTAGATCATCAGAGGCAGGAACAGGCCGCCCATGGCGGCTCCCATGGCGCCGCCCGCTGCGGCGGCGGCCGAGAAGTCGCGGTGGTGGAACAGCCGGGGCGGCAGGAGCGGCTCGTCGGGGTTGTGGTGCTGCCACCACACGAACGCCACCAGGCACAGGACGCCGAGGACGAGGATCCCGGGGATCGTCACCGGGCCCGCGACCGTCCCCCAGTCGTAGGCCTCGCCGCTCTGCACACCGAAGACCAGCGCCGTCAGCCCCAACCCGCTGAGGGCGATGCCCCACGGATCCATCCGGTGCCTCGCGGCCGGCCGACGGTCGGGCAGCAACCGGTACGCGGCGATCCACCCGGCGACCCCGACCGGCAGGTTCACCAGGAAGATGCCCCGCCAGCCGGTCCAGGCGACGAGGAGGCCGCCGATCACGGGGCCGGCCGCCATGGCGGCGCCGCCGACCGCGCCCCATGCCCCCAGGGCCGCGCCGCGGCGGTCCGCCGGGAACAGGTGGACGATCAGCGTCATGGTCTGGGGCGCGACCAGTGCCGCCGCCAGCCCCTGGACGGCGCGGGCGGCGATCAGCACCTCGGCTCCGGGGGCCAGCGCGCACGCCAGCGACGCCGCCGTGAACCCGGCCACGCCGACGAGGAAGACCCGCTTGGGGCCGTAGCGGTCGCCGAGCCGCCCCGCGAGGATGAGCGGAACGGCGTAGCAAAGGGCGTAGGCGCTGTTGACCCACACCACGTCGTTGAGGGAGGCCCCGAGCGACGTGCGGATGTCGGGGACGGCCACGTTCACGACGGTGGCGTCCAGGCAGATCATGAAGAAGCTGACGCACAGGGCGTACAGCGCGGCCCTGGGGCTCGCGGTCGGCCCGGCGAAGGAGCGGACGCGGAACGGATGTCGCAAGGTCGGTCGTGTCCTCGGCACGGCCGCCCCGGCCGCACGTTTCGGGTGCGGGCAAGCGGGGCGGGCAACGGGAGCCCTCCACGGGCGGTGACCCTCACGCACACGTCGACGCGCATGGAGGAACTCCCGGAACCTCGACGACACACCGCGGCGGCGCAACGATCTCCACCCCGATCATCGCAGCAACGACCCTGCCGCAGGCCGCCACGCGCGGGCGCGATCCGAACCACCGCTGCCGCGGCCGGCCACCCCGGGCGTTCCATCGCTGGGACCTCGGTCGGGTCAGCCGTCCGGCTGGATGCGCCGGAGCGGTGGAACGCATGTCAGGTACTCGTTCCTGCCGAAGTGCCGCACCTTCTCGTCGCGGGGGCGCTCAAGGGGAACCGCCCGGCCGCAGGCAGAGGACCGGCTTCCCGAACATCTGCCTGGTGTTCGCTCCCATCTGGCAACCTGGCAGATCGCTGAACCATCCGGGAGGGGACCCCAACGTGACCGAAGTGCTGCCCGACGACGCCGTCGACGCCGGCGACGATGCCGACCGCGAAGCGGTCGAACAGGAACGGGCCAAACTCCAGGAGTTCGTCAAAGGGTTGAGCGCGGACGACATAAAGTCGGGCGGCTGGTTCACCAAACTCTGTGCCCAGGCCCTGCGTTCGTACACGAAGAAGGCCAACTGGGAGTATTTCCAGGAGAAGTACAAGGGTGTGCCGGCGGACGGGATCGTCGGGAAGCAGATCAAGTTGGCGGCGAAGAACGCCATGATCCAGGGCGGGATCACCTCGACCCTCTACACCGGGACCGTCGCCGCGACCGTCGGCTCGTTGGGCGGCGCGAGCCCCGCCGCGGTTCCGGCCGGTCTCCTCACGTTCATGGTCGACCTGACGTACATCACCCAGCTGCAGATGCGTCTGGCCCACGACATCGCGGTGATCTACCGGATTCCGCTGGACGTGGACGATCCCGAGGACATGATGAAACTCGTCCGGGTGGCATTCGGCATCAAGGCCGGAGAAGTCGCCCGCAGCGGTACGAGGTTCATACCCGGTCTGGTCCGCCAAGTCCTCAAGAAGTACTACTCCGGCCCCGTCCTCGCCGCCGCGAAGAGCCTTCCCTTCGTCGGCAAGCACCTCCTGCAACGCAACATCATCAAGTTCGGCATCCCCGGCGTCGGGATCCCCCTCACCATCCTGGTGAACCGCTACACGACGGTGGCCGCGGGACGCCACGCCAAGTCCGTGTTCCGCGGCGAGGCGGAGGTGGTCGAACTCGCCGACACCTTGATCCGACGTACGCGGCATCCACGGCTGATGCTGTGGGTCGCCTGGCTCGTCATCAACGCGGACGGCGAGGTCACCGACACCGAGCGCCTCCTGTTCCAGCAGCTGACGCGGCTCGCCCGGGAACGCCATCAGGTGCACGACGAGCAACTCGCCGACGTCATCACCATCGACCCGGACGAGGTGTGGCACCGGGTCGACGCCGAACCGGGGGACCTCGGTGACGTTCTCCACGCCGCCGAACGGGTCGCCACGGTCGACGGTGACCTCAACGCGCACGAGAAGGCGGTCATCGCCGAACTGCGGGGTCGCTGCGGGCGACGCTGAACCCCCGGTGCGCGGGCCGATGGTGGGGCGGCCCGGATGCGTGCGGGGCATCCGGGCCACGGGGCCGCTCGATCAGTGGTGGACGGCAGGTGTGTCGGGGGCGAGTTCGGGGGCGGAGGCCGGTTTGCGGCCGATGTGGTTGAAAGCGAGGTTGAGCAGGACGGCGACGGCGCAACCGGTGCTGATGCCGGAGTCGAGGACGATGCGGGCGCTCTCGGGGAAGGCGTGGTAGAAGGTCGGGGCCGCGATGGGGATGATGCCGGCGCCGAGGGAGATGGCGACGATCAGGACGTTGTCGCCCCGTTCGAGGGCCGCGCCGGTGAGGGTCTGGATACCGCTGGCCGCGACCGTTCCGAACAGGACGATGCCCACGCCGCCGAGGACGGGCTGCGGTATGAGCGCGACGACGGAGGCCAGGACGGGGCACAGCCCGAGCAGGATGAGGATGACGCCCGCGGCGGCCACGACGAACCGGCTGCGGACCTTGGTGATCGCGACCAGGCCGACGTTCTGGGCGAAGGCGCTCGCGGCGAATCCGTTGAACAGGGGGCTGATGGCGGTGCCGAGGCCGTCGGCGCGCAGGGCGGCGGCGAGGGTCTTCTCGTCGGCGGGCTTGTCGACGATCTCACCGAGGGCGAGCACGTCGGCCGTGGACTCGGTCATCGACACGAGCATCACGATGCACATGGAGATGATCGCGGCCGCCGCGAACTGGGGCGCGCCGAAGTGGAAGGGCGTGGGGAAGCCGATGATGTCGGCGTCGGCGACGCCGCTGAAGTCGGCCGCGCCCAGGGGCAGGGCGATCAGGGTTCCGGCGACGAGGCCGAGGAGGATCGATATCTGCTTGAGGAAACCGCGCAGCAGGCGGCGCAGCGCCACGGTGACCAGGAGGGTCACGGCGGCGAGTCCTATGTACTTCAGGCTGCCGTAGTCGGGTGCCTCCCGGTTTCCGCCCTGGGCCCAGTTGAAGGCGACGGGCAGCAGGGAGACGCCGATCAGGGTGATGACGGTGCCGGTGACGACGGGCGGGAAGAACCGGATGAGCTTGCAGAAGAACGGCGCGAGGAGGAACCCGAATACACCGGCGACGATGACCGCCCCGTAGATGACGGGCAGGGCGTCCTCGGGTGCTTCGGCCTTGGCGATCGCGAGCATGGGGGCGACGCCGGCGAAGGAGACGCCGTTGACGAACGGCAGGCGGGCGCCGACCTTCCAGAACCCGAGGGTCTGCAGGAGGGTCGCGATGCCCGAGGTGAACAGGCTCGCGCTCATCAGGAACGCGATCTCCGCGGTGGACAGGCCCACACCGATGCCGACGACGAGGGGCGGTGCGACGACGCCCGCGTACATCGCGGCGACGTGCTGCAGACCCGCGCCCACGAGCTTGAGCGGAGGCAGCATCTGGTCCACGGGGTGGCGGCCGGGAGCCGCTGCCGCAGTGGTGTCGGGACAGGGTTCGGGAGCGGTTCCGGGCGCGTCCGGGCCGATGGCGGGGGGTCTTTGCGACATGGGGTCGTGCCTCCTGGCTGCGACGCGGAAGGGGCGTGCGCGCAGCGCTGAGTGAAGTGCGGGCCGGTGGGGCCGGCACGGCGGCTGATGGGTGGCGCGGGTACGGGGGCAGCACGGCTCGGGCCGTTGGAGGCCGGTGGGCTGCGGGTGCCGGAGAGCGGGGGGAGCGGGACCGTGGAGCGGCAGGGGCGGGGATTGTGTCCCCGGCGGCGTTCCTGCGGGTCCTTGCGGCGGCCGCATCGCATGTGTCCACCCATGCGGGCAAGCGGCGCTCCGTCCGGCGGAGTTGGCTCAGTTGTTCACGAACGGACACCGGGTGTCAAGAGTCGCGGTGGTCCCGGTCGGGTCGGGCGGGGTCGGCAGGGGTGCGCAGTGCGTGCCACAGGTGCAGATCGACGTGTTCCAGGAACTCGGCCGCCCGCGCCTCGGCCTCGGCCGCCGCGCGCGGTGACGTGCCGGTGGCCTGATCGAGACGTTGGTAGCCGAGGGCAAGGCGCTCCAGGGCCGCTTGGATCGCGGTTGGGTCGAGCGGTACCAGGCGGGTGACGGAGGTGACGTAGTTGGGCCACCAACTGGCAACGGCCTCCCGGAGCAGGACCTTGAGCTGTTCCGTTCGGCCGCAGACGGCCACGAAACAGGACGGCGGCGGTCGCAGGACCCGCAGCAGGGCGCCGGTCTGCGCCGCGGTTCCCTGCCATCGGTTGCGCCGTTCGGCCTCTTCCCAGCGGGCGTGCGTCATGCCCAGTCGGGCCGCGGTCTCGCCCGGTGAGAGACCGGCGACGGTGCGGCACTGCGCGAGCGTCGCCGGCTCGCCCACCAGGGCGACGGGTGAGCACCACAAGGCGGCGGCGAGCCCCTTGACCTCGGCCTCGTCCGGAACGGCCGTGCCCGACTCCCACGCCAGGAGAGTCTCGGGATGCAGGGGCGCACCCCGGTAGGCGGCGACCGCCCAGGCGACCTGTCCGAGGGTGAGTCCGAGCTGCTGCCGGACGGCGCGGGCACGCGCGGGATCGAAGGGGGGCAGCGTGGATGGATTGTCCGTGGAAGGCATAGCGGCACACCGTAGGGACCGTTCGGGAATCCGCCAAGCGACCGGACGGGCTCGCGACGGCCCCCAGGTGTCGGGGCGAACGCTCCCGTGCGTGAGCGCGTTGAGGGCGCATCTGTTGTTTATGTGGCGGGAAAAACCGTCGTGGCCTGGGGTTACGTGCCCGAGGAGGGCCCCGTCCGGGGGAGTGGCGGCAGGCCGCTTTCGGCAGTTCCTCCAAAGTTGGGGCCCCTACGCCCTTACCGCTTGGGGGAGTTGACGAACGACCGGGCGGCTACCTAGAGTCCCGTCCCGTCCACAACGGAAAATGAATTCCGTGATGCGAAAGCTGGTGGTGGCTGGTTCCGCCCACCCCGCGAACCGCCGCCACCGCATCGACGGGACGGGCCGTCCCCCGTCCCGGCCGCCACACCCCCGTCCGCACCCCCCGCCACATTCCATCCGGACCCCCGTCACACCCCCATCCGCACGCCCCCGGTCGCGAAGGTCCGGCGGGCGGTGTCCCAAGGACCCAGATTGCCGCCCCGCGCCTCCGCCCGAACACCGGACGCACCCCCGCACCCGGTCGACGAGATCCTGCCCGCCCGCCGGCTGGTGCCCGCCGCGCTCCAACACGTCGCCAGCATGTACGCCGGCCTCACCGCCCCACCCTTGATCATCGGCAGCGCCCTCGGCCTGACCGCCGCCCAGCTCTCCGCCCTCCTCGCCGCCGCCCTCCTCGTCGCCGGTCTGGGCACCATCGCCCAGACCCTCGGCCTGTTCGGCATCGGTGCCCGGCTGCCCCTGACCAACGGCGTCTCCTTCGCCGTCGTTTCCCCCGCCCTGGCGACCGCCGCCACCGAGGGGCGGGCCGACGCCCTCCCCGCGATCTTCGGCGCCACCCTCGTCGCGGGCATCACCTGCCTCGTACTGGCACCCGCCTTCTGCCGGCTGGTCAGGTTCTTCCCGCCCGTGGTCAGCGGCTGCGTCATCACCCTCGTCGGAATCTCCCTGCTCCCCGTCGCCAGCGTCTGGGCCCGCGGCGGCGAACCCGACGCCCCCGACTTCGGCTCACCGTCCAACCTGGCGCTCGCGGCGGCCACCCTCGCCATCACCCTGCTCATCCACCGGGTCCTCTCCGGACGCTTCCTCGGCCGCATCGCGATCCTCCTCGGCATGCTCGCCGGCACCCTGATCGCCGTACCGCTCGGCAAGGTGAACCTCGATCCCCTCGGCGAGGCACCGCTGTTCGCACTCCCCGAGCCGTTCGCCTTCGGCACCCCGCGGTTCGTGCCCACGGTCATCGCCACCGCGATCGTCGTCATGCTCGTCTCCATGATGGAATCCACCGCCTCGCTGCTGGCGCTCGGCGCGGTGACCGGACGCCCCACCAAGGACCGCACCATCACCGGAAGCCTGCGGGCCCAGGGCCTGGCCACCGTCCTGGGCGGCGTCCTGGGATCGTTCACCAGCACCTCCTACGCCCAGAACGTCGGGCTGGTGGCGCTCAGCCGCATCCGCAGCCGCTACGTGGTCACCCTGTGCGGCGCGATCCTGGCCCTCATGGGACTGGTCCCCGTCCTCGGCTCCCTGGTCGCCCTGGTACCCCTGCCCGTCCTCGGGGGCGCCGGCGTGGTCTTCTTCGGCTCGGTCGCCGTCGCTGGGATCCGCACCCTGGCCAAGGCCTCCCTGAGCACCGGCCACAACAGCCTGATCGTCTCGGTCACCCTCGCCTTCGGGCTGTTCCCCATCGCCAACTCCGACTTCTACGCCCGCCTGCCGTCCCCGCTCGCCACCGTGCTCGGCTCCGGCATCACAGCCGGTTGCCTGGTCGCCGTCCTGCTCAACTACCTCCTCAACCACCTCGGCCGCGGCACCCAAGCCGACCTGGATCGGATCCCCACCGAGCACATCACCGCCCTCGACCGGGGCCGCGTCCCCGACGGCCCCCCGGCCCACGCCGCGCCGCCCGGTAGCAGCTGGTCCGCCTTCCGCACCGCGACCGAGCCCCTTCCCGATGAGGGACGCCCCCGGCCACCGGCCCGCCCGACACCGGCGGCGGGCGACTGGCCCGCCTACGATCCCAACCTCACCGGCTTCCCCGACGCGGCCGACACCTTGCCGCCTGCGTCCCATCCCTTCGCACCCGCGTCCGACCCCTTCCCGCCCGCGTCCGACCCCTTCGCACCCGCGGGCGGCGACCCGGCCGGCCATGAACCGGCCCCTCCGACCCCGACGTACGAAGCCGCCGCCCACGCGCCGGCGCCCCGGCCGCACACGGACCCGGCCGACTACCAGAGCATCAGTTTCCCCGGCCCCCTGCATCCCCTCCGTGCCCGAGCGGGCCACTCCGACGACCGCCCCGCCGACCACCGGGACAACCTGCCCCCCGGCCCCGCGCAGGGCAGCAGTACCCGGTAGTCCGCGTCCTCGGAGCACGTCCGAGCGCATCCCTCTCCTGCCGAGCACCTCCGAGAACCACCGGCTCCGACAAGCCGGTCCGGCCGAGCGCCTCCCGACCACACCACGGGAGGCGCTCGGCCGTTCCCCCCGTTCCCCCCCGGAACCGTGGCGGACGAGGGCCTGACGCACCCCGCGCCGGGCCCGGCGGCGCACCGCACCGCCCGCACGGGACGGCCCTGCGGCACCCGCCGGGCGGACGCGTCACTCACCCGTCGGTCAGGAACCCGGCACGCTTGTAGGTCTTCATGAGCAGGGCCATGTCGGACGAGGTCACGACGTCGAGCTGGGCGAACACCCGCGCCGCGAAGTCGTGGAAGTCCCGCAGGTTCCGATGGCTGGAGTAGCCCAGCACGCTCATCTGCCCGGAGGTCACCATCAGCTGGCGCACCGCCGGCTCCGCCGCGATCAGCCGCATGGCGTCCTCAAGCCTGCTGTGCGGCACGCCCAGCCGAAAGCGGGCCTCCACCGGATAACCGAGGAACGCCGGATCCACGTGCAGCCGCAGGTGCAGGATGTGGGAGTCCATCAGACGCGCCAGCCGCCGCCGGGCCGTGGTCTCACCCACGTTCAGCTCCCGCGCCAGATGGGCCGTCGACAGCCGGGCGTCCCGGTGCAGCAGGTCCACCAGGCGCCGGTCCAACTCGTCCACCTCCACCGGTTCCGGCAGCGCCCGGCCCTCGACCGCGAACTGTCGCACGGCCGTCGGCTCGTCGTCGTACGGCGCCCAGTCGCTCGCGGTCAGAACCAGCCGCAGCATCAGTGAGGTGTGGATGTCGGCCACCCCCTCGATCCGCCCCAGCACCCGGTCAACCAGCCGCAGCAGCGCCTCGTGGTCGGGAAGGTGGAGCTCGGCGAAAACGTCCAGGGAACCGGTGGAGGTCTCCACCGACCTCGCCTGCTCCAGCGCCGACAGGGCCACGGCGACCTCGTGGACCCGTCCGGGCAGACACCGCACGGCGACCTCCGCGGTGATTCCTTCCCCCTGGTACTCGGGGATCAGTCCGGCGGCGAAGCCGACCTGGCCGGTGCCGGTCATCCGCTCCAGACGACGGGCGACCGTCCGCTCGTGGACGCCCAGGGCATGGGCCACCTCGGAGTAGGAGGCGCGGGGCCTGCGGTGCAGGACCCGCAGGACGCCGTGGTCCAGTGCGTCCAACGGCTCACCCATGTCGGGGACGGCGTCCGGGGCTGATCGGGACATCGAGGTCTCCTTGCCGATCGGGATCAACGCCGTGCGGGGCGCGCAACGACGGTACGACCTGCGACGGGCCGCCCGCGGCGGCGCGCCCGCTCCCACCTCGTTCCGGCGGCCCGATGCAGAAATCCGCCGCCGTGCGTCCTCCCATGCCGGCATCCACCGACATCCGGCGCAGATCTTGCCGTGATCGCGGATGTACGGCGTCATTGTGGTGCGGATTCCGCCCCCGGGGCCCGACAGGCCTGAGACCGCCGGGGCGGAATCCGTCATCCCCGCCGCGCGGCACGCCAGGCGCGGCCTCCCCGAAAGTGATACGTATGACGGCCCTCGACGCACCTCCACCCGCCCTGTCAGCACCCCGCGCGGGTCGGCCCACACCCGCAGCCGCGATCATCGCGTCGGTCGTGGTCGTCGAGCTGTCCAGCGGCGTCATCCAGGGCTTCCTCTCCCCCCTGCTGAAGAACCTGACGACCGCGCTCGGGATCACCGTCGCCGACCTGAACTGGATCAGCATCGCGAACCTGCTGGCCAGCGCCGTCTTCACGCCCGTCCTGTCCCGGCTCGGAGACCTCTACGGCCACCGCCGGATCCTGCGCTGGAACCTCGCCCTGGTCCTCATCGGCTCCCTCCTCGTCGGGGTGGCCCGCGACTTCGCCACGCTCCTGACCGGGCAGATCCTCCAGGGCGCCATCGCCGGCTTCTTCCCGCTCCTCGTCGGCATCCTCCGCAACCGGCCCGGCGCCGGTGACGCCGAGAGCCGCCGAGGCATCAGCGTCATGGTCGCCGCGCTGGTCGCGGGCATGACGCTGGGCCTGTTCGCCAGCGGCGCCGTCGCCGCGAGCATCGACAACCCGACCGGCGCCCTGTGGGTCCCCGCCTTCGCGGTCACCGTCGCCTTCGCCGTCAGCTGGCCCCTGCTGCCCGAGACCCCCACCCACCACGTCGGGGGGATCGACTGGGCCGGCGGCCTCCTGCTGTGCGCCGCCCTCGTCGCGATCATGCTCGGCCTGGGCCTCGGTGGCGCCCCCGGCTGGGCCTGGGGCTCCTTGCGCCTGTGGACGCTCCTGATCGGCGGCGCCGTCGTCCTCGCGGCCTGGATCGCCGTCGAGCTGCGCGTTCCGCACCCGATGATCGACGTGACCATGTTCCGCCGACGCAACGTCGTCGTCGTATCACTGGTCACCGTCACCTTCAGCTTCTGCATGTTCGGCCTGCAGATCGCCAACCCCGTCTTCTACGGCACCACCGAGACCGAAGCCGGCTACGGACTCGGCCTCGACCCCCTCGGCATCGGCCTGGCCATGCTCCCCTACCTTCTGGCCATCGCCCTCGGCGCGCTCCTCGCGCCGGCCGTCGCCGCCCGCATCACCGACCGGGCCACCCTGATCAGCGGATCGGCCCTCATGGCCGTCGGCTACGCCCTCTCCGCCGCCGCGCACGACTCCGCCACCACGCTGATCGCGGCCAACGCGCTCGCGGGCATCGGCATCGGCTTCCTGCAGCACTCCACCCGCACCCTCGCCGTCGAAGCCGTGCCCCACGACCAGACCTCCGTCGGCTCGGGCATCAACGAACTGCTGATCAGCGTCGGCGGATCCCTCGGCGCCGCCGTCGTCCTGACCGTCTCGGCCGCCCACACCCCCGCCGGCGCCACCCTGCCCGGCCTCGGCGCCTACACCACCTCCTGGACCTTGTGCGCGGCCGTCTCCCTCCTCGGAGCCGGCTTCGCCCTCCTCCACCGCACCCGCGACGACAGCATCAGCCCCGCCCGCGACACCGCCGCGGCCGGCAAGGAGCACCAGTGACCGCCACCACCGCCCCCCGCGAACGGGCCCGCGCCTTCCTCACCACCCGCCAGGACGCCGTCCTCGGCCTCAGCCACGACCTGCACGCCACCCCCGAACTCGCCTACGAGGAACACCGCTCGGCCCGCCGCATCGCCGGACTCGCCGAAGCCGCCGGATTCGCCACCGAGCTCGGCGCCTACGGCCTGCCCACGGCCGTCAACGCCACCGCCGGCAGCGGCGACCTCGTCATCGCCATCTGCGCCGAGTACGACGCACTGCCCGGCATCGGCCATGCCTGCGGGCACAACGTCAACGGCGCCGCCTCCATGGCCGCGGCACTCGCCCTCGCCCCCCTGGCCGACGAACTCGGCATCACCGTGAAGCTGCTGGGCACCCCCGCCGAGGAGTCCGGCGGCGGCAAGGTCGACATGATCCGGGCGGGTGCGTTCGACGACGTCGCCGCCGCCATGATGGTCCACGCCGCCCCCGCCGACGCGGTCGGCATGACCTCCTTGGCCATCAGCAGCCTCAAGGTCTCCTACACCGGTGTCCCCGCCCACGCGGCCGCCATGCCCCACCGCGGCGTCAACGCCGCCGACGCCATGATGATCGCCCAGGTCGCCATCTCCGCCCACCGCCAGCAGATGCTCCCCGAAGCCGTCGTCTCCGGCATCGTCACCTCCGCCGGTGACGCCGCCAACGTCATCCCCGCCCACGCCGGCGCCGAGTACGACTGCCGTGCCCGCACCGCCGAGGAACTCGCGGAACTCCAAGCCCGCGTCCGCGCCTGCTTCGACGCCGGAGCGCTGGCCACCGGCGCCGAGCTCGCCCTGGAGACCGTCGGCAACGACTACGCCGACCTGCGCCAGGACCTCGCCATCAGCGACGCCTACCGGGACGCGGCCCAAGCCCTCGGCCGGACCGTCCCGCCCACCGACCCCAACCTGCGCGGGGGCTCCACCGACATGGGCAACGTCTCGCACCTCGTACCGACCATCCACCCCGCGATCGGCTACGACTGCGGCGACACGATCATGCACCACCCCGACTTCACCCGGTACGGCACCACCGCGGCCGCCGACCGGGCCGTCCTCGACGGCGGGCTCGCCATGGCCTGGACAGCGATCACCATCGCCACCGACCCCACCCACCGCGCCCAGCTCCTGACCCGACTCGCCGAACGCCCCACCACGCCCGCCCGCTGACCCGATCCTCCGCTCGCACACCCCACCGTGACCGGTGGCCCGAGAGGCCGCCGGTCACGCGAGCACCCAACCGACCACCGCTGCCCCGGCGCCGGCTCCCGCGGCCGCCCGGGCACCGGGCCACGCCCTGCCCGCCCGGGCCATCCAGCATCGGACGCCGCCATGCACCCCGTACCGAGCCCGATCCAGCCTTCCGACGACAGCGGTTCACGCCCGTGCCCCGCAGGCGGGCGAGGCGCCCGTCCCCACCCGGACGCCCGCCCCCACCCGGGCCCGCCCGCCCGACGATCGGCCACCGCCCGCCGTGCCACCCCCGGAGAGGGGCTCCGGTGACCCAGGGCATCGTCAAGGGCCGCCGTTCCATGGCCATGCTGCGCCTGGCCGCCGGTGCCCGCAGCTACCGCCGCCGCGCCCGTACGGCCGGCATCCACCTACCCGCCCTCGCCCGCCGACCGCACCCCGACGTCCTGATGATCGCCTGCACCGACCCCCGTCTGCACCCGTCGTTCATCATCGACTCCCTCCCCGGGGAGATCTTCGACCTGCGCACACCCGGAGGCTTCGTCCCCGATCCGGAGGACCCGGCCGACGCCGGCGCCGCGCGCCTCCTCGGCGAGGCCCTGCACACCCCGACGATCAAGGACGTCGTCGTCCTCGGGCACTCCCACTGCCCGGAGATCGCGGCCACCGGCTCCGACGGCCAGGAAGCGGGACACGACCACGTCGCCCGGCAACTCGCCGTCATCGGAGCCCACCCCGACGTGGCCGCCGCCGCTGCCGGCCCCCGACGGCTACGGCTCCACGGCTGGTACCACGACCTGGAATCCGGCGAAACGACCTGCTACCGACCAGGAACCGGCACGTTCTTCCCCGTCTGACACCCCGGCGGAGCCCAACACGCGACACCCGGCGCAAGAGCCGCTGAAGGAAGGAGCGGCGTCCGCAAGGCCGGGGGACCGCGTCGCCGCGGCCCGGCCGGGCGGTTGACCACGAACGCGGCGACTCCGGATCCGGTTCCACGGTCGGGACAGCGTCCCGGAAACCCCTTTTCGTCCTCTTGACGATATGGCCTTCGCTCGTTATCGTCGCGTTGACGAAATAAGGGGGTCCCCATGGCCGACATCACTCGGCGCTTCGGCTGGCGTCACTTGCGTTCCGCGCCCACCACGCACATCCGCCACCACAAGCGCGGCCGGCTCGTCCACGACGGGCGGGGGCTCAGCTTCTGGTACCGGTCGCTGTCGGCCGCCCTCTCCGAAGTGCCGGTGGACGACCGGGAGTTGGCGATGGCGTTCCACGCCCGTACGTCCGACTTCCAGGATGTCGCCGTGCAGGCCACCGTCACCTACCGGATCAGCGACCCGGCCGAGGCCGCCGACCGGATCGACTTCTCCGTCGACCCGGACACCGGGAGCTGGCGCGGCGCCCCCCTGGAGCAGATCGCCACCCTCCTCACCGAGACCGCGCAGCAGCACACCCTCGACGTGCTCGCCCGGACCCCGCTGGCCGTCGCCCTGGTGGACGGCGTCGCCTCCGTACGGGAGAAGGTCGCCACCGGTCTCGCCGCCGAGCCCAGGCTCCCGGCCACCGGCATCGAGGTGGTGGCCGTGCGGGTCGTGGCCATCCGCCCCGAGGCGGAGGTGGAGCGCGCCCTGCGGACCCCGGCCCGCGAGCAGATCCAGCAGGAGGCGGACCGGGCCACCTATGAACGGCGGGCCGTCGCCGTCGAGCGCGAGCGCGCCATCGCCGAGAACGAGCTGGCCAGCCAGATCGAACTGGCCCGACGCGAGGAAGAGTTGATCGACCAGCGCGGCACCAACGCCCGCCGCGAGGCCGAGGAGAAGGCGGCGGCGGACGGCGTCCGGACCGAGACCGAGGCGGCCCGCAAGGTCCGTCTGGCCCGCGCGGAGGCGGAGGCGGCCCGCGAGACGGGTGCGGCGCGCGCCGAGGCCCAGGCCGCCTGGCTGCGCGTGCACGACGAGGCCGGCCAGGGCACGCTGCACGCGCTGGCGGTGACCCGGCTGGCGGAGAACCTGCCGCGGATCGAGAGCATCACCCTCTCGCCCGACGTCCTCACCGGGCTCCTCACCAGGCTCGGACGTCCGGAAGGCGGCTCGGGCGAGTGAGTCTGGCCCCGCGGGCCGTGGTCGTGCACCGCAGGACCGAGTACGAGGAACTGCTCGCCCGGCACGGGACGCACGGGCAGGCCGCCTTCTTCCTCTCCAGCAGGGGCCGGTCGATCGAAGAGGTGGTGCGCCGCCACGACCGCACGCAGCAGGCGCTGCGGGAGGTCGCGGCTGCGGTGCCGCTGACCTGGCGCAGCTCCCGGGTGGAGAGGGCGGACCTGGACCGTTTCCTGTTCGCCCCCGAGGACGTGGTGGTCGTCGTCGGCCAGGACGGCCTGGTCGCCAACACCGCGAAGTACCTGCGCGGGCAGCCGGTGGTGGGCATCGACACCGACCCGGGGCGCAACCCGGGCGTCCTGGTCCGTCACCGCTGCGGCGACACGGCCGCGCTGCTGCACGCGGCGACCGCGGCCGGGGGCCGGGCGGAGGAGCTGACCATGGTCGAGGCCGTCGCCGACGACACGCAGCGCCTTCTCGCGCTCAACGAGATCTACCTGGGTTCGCCCGGACACCAGACGGCCCGCTACCGACTCGATGCCGACGGGGGGACGGGCCCGGGGGAGGCCCAGGCCTCCTCGGGCGTGCTGGTGGGCACGGGCACGGGCGCCACCGGCTGGCTGCGTTCCCTGTGGCTGGAGCGCGGCAGCTCCGCGGGGTTGCCCGCACCCTGCGACCGGCGGCTCCTGTGGTTCGTACGCGAGGCCTGGCCCTCGCCCACGACCGGAACGACGAAGGTCGACGGTGAGCTGGGGCGGGGGCAGGGCCTCCAGCTGACCGTCGAGTCGGACCGGATGGTGGTCTTCGGCGACGGCATGGAGAGCGACGCCCTGGAACTGACCTGGGGCCAGAGCGTACGGCTGGGCATCGCGGCAACGTCCCTGCACCTGGTGACGTGAACGCCGCGCGTGCAAGGAGAGCGGTGGCTCCGGCACCCGAGCCCCGAGGGTCCCGCCGCCACGGCGCCGGACGGCCCGGTGTCGCGACGGCGGGACGGCGGGACGGGCCGGGGCCTCAAACCGCCGCGTGCTCGTGCTCGCGATCGCACGCGTCGTCCATGCCGTACTTCTCCCACTCGGGGATTTCATCCGTGGCCGGCACGGCCTCGTCCGGGCCGAGCAGGCAGGCATCGAGGGCCGCCCGGAGAGCATCGGCGCGCAGCCCGGTGCCGATGAACACCAACTCCTGGCCCTGAACGGTCTCCGGGCCGAGGCCGTCGAAGGGTTCGAACCGTGCCACGGCACCCGCCTGTGACCACAGCCCGGTCACCGGGGCCGGCCGGCGAGCCGGAAGAATCCCTTGGAGCGCAGGACCCGTCCGAAGGCACCGCTGTCGAGCCCCTTCGTGACGAAGGCCCACAGCCGGTTCGGGTGGAACGCCCGGTCCGCGCGGAACACCAGGGGGGAACGTCGTACTCCTCCGTCTCCGGTACGTGGTCACCGTTGAGTTCCTTCACCCAGCCCGGGGCCGGTCGGGCCCGCTCCACGTCGAACAGGCCGGTGTTCAGCACTTGTTCGAGCGCCACCCGGCCGCGTACGGCAACCCCGATACGGGCCTCGGGGTTCAGGCGGGACAGGGGCGCCGCGCCGCCGCGGACGAGGGCGGTGTCGATGTTCACCTA
This sequence comes from Streptomyces sp. NPDC057939, assembly GCF_042887545.1. Taxonomy (NCBI): domain Bacteria; kingdom Bacillati; phylum Actinomycetota; class Actinomycetes; order Kitasatosporales; family Streptomycetaceae; genus Streptomyces; species Streptomyces sp. NPDC057939. The sequence continues at coordinate 130,762 of NZ_JBHVPG010000007.1, read as the reverse complement.
GCTCATGTCGTTGACGATCACCGGCAGTCGGTCGTACGAGGTCACGGGCTCAGCCCTCGGGCTGGACGAGGCCGCGTTCGTACGCCTTCACGAGACGCTGCGGGACCTGGTGGACCGTTCCGTCGATCGTGACCGGAACGAGCTGGGGCGTGATCGCCTTCCACTGGGCGCGGCGGTGACGGGTGTTGCTGCGGGACATCTTCCGCTTCGGAACGGCCATCGTGAACTCCTTGATGAGGTGAGGGGGAGGTGAGGGGGGAGGGTGCGGGGAGACGATATGGGCGCCTGATGTGCCGGGGCACCCGGGCCCTCGGGGTGACTGGGTGCCCTCCCGGCCGCGAGTCGCTGCGGCCGGGAGGGGGTGTTCACCAGGAGGACTTGGTCACTCCCGGCAGGAACCCGGCGTGTGCCTGCGCTCGCATGCGCACCCGGGAGAGGCCGAACGTCCGCAGGTAGCCCCGGGGGCGTCCGTCCACGCTGTCGCGATTGCGCACTCGGGTGGCGCTGGCGTCGCGCGGCTGTCGGCGCAGCTCTGCCCGGGCGGCCTCGCGTTCCGCCGGGGTCGCCGCCGGGCGCCGGAGGATCTCCTTGAGCTCGGCCCGTCGGCGGGCGTGGCGCTCGACGACCTCCTTGCGCCTCTCGTTCCGCGCGATCTTGCTCTTCTTCGCCATCAGACCTTGCCTCCCCGTGCGCGGATGCGGGCCACGGCCGCTTCGATCCCGATGGTGTCCACGGTCCTGATCGCCCTGGAGCTCAGCGTCAGGCGGACGTGGCGGCCTTCGCCGGGAAGCCAGTAGCGCTTGCGCTGGATGTTCGGGTCGAAGCGGCGCGAGGTGCGCCGGTGGGAGTGGGAGATGGAGTTGCCGAATCCCGGCTTGGAGCCGGTCAGTTGGCAGTGCGCCGACATGGGTGGTGGGTCCTCTCTGGGCGGGTCGCTGGGCGGGTCTCTGAACAGGTCGGTTGTTGGAAATGAAAACCGTTGCCATATAGTAGGGCACGTCTCCGCCCGGATGGTGCGCCGCTCAACCCAGGAGCCCGCGGCCCGCCGCTGCGCCGACGTCCGCGAAAAGCGCTGACCAGCCCCTATTCCGCCCCCGATCCCCACCCACATCGTCGAAAGGTTCCCGCCGTGAAGCCCGGCATCCACCCCGCCTACGGGCCCGTCGTCTTCCGCGACTCCGCCTCCGGCACCGCGTTCCTCACCCGCTCCACGATGACCAGCGACAGGACCATCGCCTGGGAGGACGGAAACACGTACCCGCTCGTCGACGTCGAGATCTCCTCCGCGAGCCACCCCTTCTACACGGGCACCGCACGCGTCCTCGACACGGCGGGCCGCGTCGAACGCTTCGAGCGCCGCTACGGAGCACGCTGATGCGGCACGACCAACTCCCCGTCGCGATCATCGCCGGGCTCCACTCCGCCGCCCGCAAGGAGGTCGTCGACCACCTCCTGCGGTCCGTCGCCGGAAGCGTCGCCCTGCACCACGACCTGACATCGGCCCCGTCCGGCACCGTGCTCCGACTCGTCCGCGACGACGCCGGGCCCATCTCCGGCGACGAGACACCGCTGGTGAACGACTGCGCCTGCTGCGCACTGCGCGAGGACCTCGTCCCCGAACTGGAACGCCTGGCGGACAGCGGTACGACCCGGCTCGCCATCGTCGAACTGTGGGACTCGGTCGAACCGGCGGCCATGGCGGAGGTCATCGCCGGACACGGTGCGGACCGCCTGGTCGTGACGAGCGTGATCACTGCCGTTGACCCCGCGCTCGTCCTGCCGTACCTCGCCAACGGCGACGACCTGGCCGAAGCCGGACTCGCCGCCGCGCCCACCGACCAACGGACCGTCGGCGACACCTGGGCCCGACAGCTGGAATACGCGCCCGTCCTCGCCGTCGTCGACAGCGAGGAGGCGGACGACGAGGACCACGCACTGCTCGCCCAACTCCACCCCACCGCACGGCGGGTGCCGGCAGCCTCCGCCGAACTCGTCCGAGCCGCTCTCGCCGGCTTCGACGTCGAGGCCGCGGCCGCCGCTCAACATCCGGCCTGCGCGCTCCTGCCCCAGGACGCGGACGAGGCCGGCGTCACCACCTTCGTCTGGCACCGCCGTCGCCCGTTCCACCCCGAACGGCTCCACCAGGCCCTGGAGGACCTGTGCTGCGCCGCCGCCCGCAGCCGAGGCCGGTTCTGGCTGGCCGACCGCCCGGACACCCTGTTGGCCTGGGACGCGGCAGGCGGGGCACTGTGCGTGGAGAGCGCCGGGCCCTGGCTGGCATCACTGCCGGACGCGGCCTGGGACATGGTGCCGCCCGTGCGCCGGGCGGCAGCCGCCCTCGACTGGGACCCGGACCACGGTGACTGCTGCCAGCACCTCGTCTTCACCTCACCCGGCCTGGACCGCGACGGGCTGGAACACCTCCTCGACTCCTGCCTGCTCACCGACGCGGAGTACGCGTCGGGGCCGCAGGCGTGGAAGGCCCTCACCCCCGCTTTCGACTCCCTCCTCGACGCGACCTGAGCAGCCTCACCGCCACCCCGTACGAAGAGAACGACGCACCCGCAAGCGGAACGAACGACACACCCGCAAGCCGAGCGAACGACACACCCGCAAGGAGATACCGCCGTGGCCCGACGCCCCGAGATCCGCAAGCCCGCCAAGTCCCGACCCAACCCACTGGACGCAGCCAGGATCACGTACATCGACTACAAGGACACCGACCTGCTCCGCAGGTTCATCTCCGACCGAGGCAAGATCCGAAGCCGTCGCGTCACCCGGGTCACCGCCCAGCAGCAGCGCGCCCTCGCCACCGCCATCAAGAACGCCCGCGAGATGGCACTCCTGCCGTACCCCGGTCGGTGACCCCACCCGGGTCCGCCGAGGCACTCGGTACGGCAGGCCCCGCTGCCTGCCCGGAAGGGTTGTCGCGGCGGGCCCCCATCCCACGGTGGGGCCGGACGCGGGCTCCGGGGACGGTCCCACCGCGTGAGCACCCGCCTCTGCGCCCGGGAGTGATCGGCCGTTCCCAACGGTGCATGGCAGACTCGACGGTTGGAGAGTCGAGGCAGAAGGGTCACTCACCATGTCGGACGCCGTACCGCCCCCGGTGCACCTCCACGAGGTGGTGGACGGGCTCGCTCAGAACCCCGGCCTGCCGCCCGAACTCGTACGACGCCTCCTCGGTCATCGCAAGGGCTTCGGACAGGTGGCCAAGAGGCCGGACCTGAGCGCAGAGGTGATCGCTGAGATTATCGCCGCCGACGACCACTGGCTCACGCACTCACTGGCCCTCAACCGAAGCCTTCCGCACGGCTTCCGGATGGTGCTCGCCGAGCACCCGGATCCCGCGATACGCACGGCTTTGGTGGTCGGCGCGGGCGACGCACCACGAGAGCTGTACGAACGGCTCCTCGGCGACCCCGACCCGCAGGTACGGGGACGTGTGGCGGAGAGCGATCACGTACCGGATGACCTGAGGGCCCGACTGGCAACGGACTCCGACCCGGAGGTCCGGCGGACACTTGCCCAGTGGTGGACGACGGCCCCGGAACCGGTGCGCCGACAACTGTTGACGGACCCCGTCGACTCCGTACGGGCGGGAGCCTGCGCGACGTACTTTCGCCGCGTCCCCCATCCCGTCCCGCCGGCAGACCTCGTCCCGGCCCTGTTGGCCGACCCGGTCACCCGAGCCGGGGCGGTGCGCCACTGCACGCTCGACACCGACTCCGCCTGCCGGCTGGCCGACGATCCGGACGACGAGGTGCGCAAGGAACTCGCGCGTCACCCCGACCTCTCGCCGGCCCTGCGCGACAAGCTCGCCGAGGATCCCGACCTGTGCGTCGCGCTCCGTGTTTTCGCGCGTGAGGACACCCCGGAGTCGACGAGGGCCGCGATCCATGCGCGGTTGACGTCCGACGTGCCCACGCCGGACTGGCTCGCGGACGTCCAAGCCCTGGAGGACGAAACGTTCGAACGGGAATTCATGCGCGAGACGGCGCAGGCGGAGTTCGGGACCCTGTGCCTGCCGTGGGTGACGGCCGATCCGCTGCCCCACGTGGAATCGCCGTACGTCTGCTTCCGTGTCTCGGCAGCGATGTCCGACCGGCTCCCGCCGGCGATCGTCGCTCAACTGCTGGAGGACGAGAACGGCGGCGTCCGCACGACGACGGCGCTGCACGCCCGCGACCGGATCGATGCCGACACCGCCGAGCGCATCGACCGTGCCCACCGCCCGACCAAGGGCTCCCGGTGGCGTCCGGCCGACACGTTGCCCCTGCCGACGGACGTTCTCCGACGACTGGCCACGGACCCCGACCCCCGAATGAGGCAGCTCGCCCCGCGCGACCCCGAACTGCCGATGGAGCTCGCGTGCCGCCTGGCAGCCGATCCCGATGCCACGGTCCGCCGTACGATCGCTGCCCATCCCGTTCTTCCCGCCGATGTCCTGACACGGCTGCTGGCAGATCCGTCGGAGTACGTCGCGGCAGCCGCCGCAGCGAACCCCAACCTGCCCACCTCGGCCATGCACCGGCTCCTCACCCTCGCAGGCGTGTGACAGGACGACACCACGACCACCCGAGCCGAAACCCAACACCGCTAGTTCGCCTGAAAATCAGAGGGGTTGGATCTCTGAGGGGGCTCGGGGCGGTTGTCCGCCCGGGGCAGGACATGCGTGGTCCGGTCGGTGCCGACCGGATGCTGGGTCAGCTTCACCGCTGCCCGCAGACCCGCACTCGCTTCGAGGAGGCGGTGGCCTTTCCTCTCGGGGCAGTGCCGCTGCCCACCCGGGCGGTGGCGGACATGTGGTCGACTACGCTCCTGGCGGTGACCAGTGAGTACCCGTACGCAGACCGCTTTCTCGGCGAGTTCAGGGAACTGAAGCATGGGAGTCCCCAAGGCCCCTCCCTGATTGCTGCCGTGCGCTGTGAAGGCGAGCCGCATGAGGAGGACCTTGTGCGATACCTGCGTGCCGGGCGTGTCATCGCCGCGACTGGGTCAGCCGTTCACGACTTCGTCAGTCCGACCAACGAGCTCATCGATCGTCTGCACCTCCTTACCGACGGTGAATGGTTCTGGTACACCGACCTTGCTCACTACGTCGAGCGGTACCACGTTCCCGTCGATGACCGATTCCTCGCTCACGCACGCCACCGTGGTTGGGTGCCTCCGCAGTTGAGCGACGACCAGCTCGTGCAGATCGCGGACACATTCTTCCCTGAAGACGATGGATGACGTGCCATCCGATGCCATCAGGCCAGAAACGAACTTGACGGCTCAGGTTCATGAGGTGTCCATCATCCGGAACGTGTTGGATGGCCGCGTGGCGAGACGACAGAAGAAGCAGCGGCCGCTCCTCGGCCTGCCCAAGGGCATCGTTCTGCTGGCGACGCCGGACGGCTGGCGCCACAGCATCCTCACCGTGCAAGGTGGCATGCTCTGTGGACGCCTCAGCGATGCCATCCTCGATCCCGAACAGGCCTTGGCCGTAGCCGAGAAGATGCTGAAGGAACTCGCGCGCGACTTCCACGACATGGCCGTCGAGGTGAACTGGGACCCACGCCTGGAACCTTGGACCTGGACCGGCCAAGTCATCGCCGTCCCCTGTGCCGAGAACACCCTCGAACCGCCAACGGACTGAGAGGGTGGCCTGGTTGGCGGCGCACGACGTGGTGAGAAGGGCGAGGAGATCATTATCCTGCATGGGTGCTGTCATATGAGGAGTTGACCCCGCCGGAACGCGAGCTGTGGGACGCCTTTCCCGAGGGGCGTCGAGTTGATCTGCGCACGGGCGTGACCGAGGCGGACGCTCCCTCCTCGGGCACTCAATGGGGTCCCGAACGCACGGTCCGCGCCGCCGTGGTGACGGCTTTGCTGCTCGGCGCGAACGACGATCGGGCCCGTGGTGTGGCCGCCCTGCGACTGGCCGGGACGCGCATCACCGGCCGTCTCGACCTGTCCGGGGCGGAGATCCGCCACGCCCTCTCGCTGGAGGGCTGCCGACTGGACCAGGCGGTGCGGCTGTACGGGGCCACGACTCGGACGGTCGAGATCACGGACAGTTGGGTTCCGGGGATCGACGCCGAGCTGGCACGGATCGAGGGCGACCTGGATCTGCGGCGGTCGAGTGTCGAAGGTGGCCCCCTCGTACTCGTCAACGTCCGTATCGCCGGGAACCTCGTGCTCTCGGATGCCGAGATCTCGACCGTGGGGGAGTGGGCGGTGCTCGCGGGCGGCCTCGTCCTGGACGGCGGCGTCTTCGCGCGGCGGCTCACCACACGAGGCGGGTTCCGGCTGCCCGGCGCACGGCTGCTCAACGGCCTGTTCCTGCAAGGCGCACGGCTGGGGAACACGGGTGGCGTCGCACTTGCCGCCGGTGACGTGACGGCCTCGACCGTCGACTGCTCCGAGGGGTTCACCGCGCTGGGCAGCGTGCGGTTGCGCAGGGCTCGAATAGAAGGTCTGCTGACCTTCGAAGGAGCCCGCCTGGAGGGGGACGGCACGGCCCTGGACTGCGTGGGGATGCAGGTGGGGGACTTCGACTACGCAACCGCGGCGCCGCCCTCAGGGCTGGTGGACCTCCGGTTCGCACAGGCCGCCTGGTGCCAGGACAGCGAGCGGAGCCGGCCCGAGACGGTGCTTCTGGAAGGGTTCACCTACGGCTCCATCCGATTCCGCGACGCGGCGTCAGCGGCGGGCGAGGGGGGAACGCCGGGCAGGGACGAGGTGGCCCGCCGCCTGGCGTGGGTCCGCCGGAATCCCGGCTATGCCCCGCAGCCGTACGAGCAACTCGCCCTCTGGTACCGGCGGATCGGCCACGACGACGACGCCCGACGCGTGCTGCTGGCCAAGCAACGTCACCGACGCCGCACCCTGTCCCTGCCGGCGCGGGCATGGGGGCATCTGCTCGACGTGACCGTGGGCTACGGCTACCGGCCCTGGTTGGCCGGAGTCTGGCTCCTGACGTTGACGCTGCTGGGCACCCTGGTCTTCGGTGCCGGCTCCCCGACTTCGGTGAAGCCGGGTGAAGGCGTCCCGTTCCAGCCGCTGGTCTACACGCTCGACCTCCTGATTCCCATCGGTGGCCTGGGACAGCGCGCGGGGTGGTACTGGTCCGACGGCGTCCTCCAGTGGCTGGCCCATCTGCTGATCGTCTTCGGCTGGATGCTCACGACCGCCGTCATCGCCGGCGTCACCCGGACCCTTCAGAAGAACTAGCGTCGACGGCCGAGTTCTGGAGTCGTGGGCCGCGAACGCCCGGCGAAATGACCTTCAAGATGGTCGGGATCACTCCGGAACCGGATGCCCGGCTACTCGGGTTGTGCCCATTGCACGGCCGTGCCGTAGGCGACGAACGTCGTGGTGTAGTACCCGACGACCGGGACGATCGACACACCGAGCACACCGTCCGCATCAAGCTTGCGGGCCTCGATCTGCATGCTCTCCACCGCTTCCATCACGCTGTCGCGCTGATATCCGGCGACGACATTGAGCGCCGTGTGCGGATCGGGCGGCGAGGGCACGGTCACGCTGTAGAAGCCACGGCTGGCTTCACGGGCGGCCCACTCACGCCTCTGACGCTCGTCGAATTCCTTCTTCTGCTTCCTGTCCACCGCGCCATTCTCGCGCGCCCCGAACGCGCGATCGACGGTAGGTTCGCCGAACCCCGACCCCCGTCAGTACGTGGAGGGCAGTCCGGGCCGGTCGGACCGGAGCGTTGTCCGTATCGGGCCTTCGCCCGCGAACTCGGCTTCCCCGGCTACTTCGGACACAACTGGGACGCCATGGTGGACTGCCTCGGCGACTGGCACGGGCCCGGGCACGGCAAGCAGGACGTGGCGGTGCTGATCGACGGCGCGGATCCACTGATCGGCGCGAAGTTCCTCGGGGCTCTCGTGTGGACTCTGTGCACCGGTGCCTGGCGGGCCAACTTCATGGTCGACGCCGACGGCGAGCCCCACTCCTACGGCTCGCCCTTCGCACTCCACTTCGTCTTCCTCCTCGACCGGCTCGCACCCGCCGATTTCACCGAGGCCGCCGTCGACGCCGAGGACGTGGCCGCAGCCGTGGTGGACGGGCGGCTCGTCCTCACCCTGACCGATGAGGACACGTGGGGCGGCGACCACACGTGGCCACCCGTCGAATACGCACCCCGAACGCCCTGACCCTCCCCTGGGCCCGGATGGATCCGCGCGCGCCGGGGGAGTTGTGGAGGGTACGGACGGTCGGATGCAGGGAGGGCTGGCGCGTGGGAACAGGAACGGTGCTCCTGGTCGTCCTGGTCGTCCTGGTAGTCCGGACAGCCGTGGCCGCCGGTGGAGCCAGGAGGACCAAGGAGGCCCGAGCAGCCTTCGCCGTCCGCCGCGGCCCGGTGCTCGTAGTCCGGACAGCCGTGGCCGCCGGTGGAGCCAGGAGGACCAAGGAGGCCCGAGCAGCCTTCGCCGTCCGCCGCGGCCCGGTGCTCTTCGACGCAGACCCGGCTCGTCTTCCGCGACGGTGGCCCCACCTCCACGGCTCTCCTCGACCTGGACATGGCCGTTCCGGCACCATCCGCAAGCTCCAGCCCGACCACCACCGACGGGAGCATTCGTCATGCCGGAGACCAAGGCCCTCCTCCACGCCTGGCACATCGATGAGCGGGACCACCGGCGCCATGAGGAACGCCGGGGCCGCAGGTACGCGTACACGACCGTCGATCCCACCCGCACCGCTCTGGTGGTCATCGACATGGTGCCGTTCTTCGTGGACGCCAACCCCTACGCGCGCGGCATCGTCCCGAACATCCAGCGCCTCGCCCAGCGTCTCCGGTCCGCCGGAGGAACGGTCGCTTGGATCCTTCCGGCCCGGGTTGACCGAACTCGGGTCGGCGACGAGTTCCACGGACCCGAGGCGGCCGAGATGTTCCGCAACGCAGGCGGCACCGGACCGCTGCGAGACCGGCTGTGGCACGGGCTCACCGTCGCAACGGAAGACCTCCTGGCGGAGAAATCGGCACCCAGCGCCTTCTTCCCCGGCCGCTGCCCGTTGCCCGAACTGCTCCAGGAGCGCGAGATCGACACCGTTCTGATCACCGGCACCGTCACGAACGTCTGCTGCGAGTCATCAGCCCGCGACGCCTGGACACTCGGGCACCGCGTCATCATGGTCGCCGACGCCAACGCCACGGGCCGCGACGAGGACCACAACAGTACCCTCCGCACGATCCACCGATCCTTCGGCGACGTACGGGCCACCTCGGAAGTCCTCGAACTGATCGATGCATCCGACACCGCCCGACGGTGAGAAGACCGCCGTGCACCGGGAGCCTGCCGCGTCGATGTCGGCCGGGACAGCACCGGCGTTCATCGGAGGGATGCCGACGGCCCGACGGTTGAGCATCCGAATTCCGCAGACCCCGGCGTCGGGCGGCCGGGTAGGTTGGCCGGCGTGAACTCACGAGGGTGGAGCTATCGGTACGTGGGCCCGCCCGGCCTGCTGGCTCTCGTCCGGCCGGAGAACGAGGGCCGAAGCATCCGCTCGGCAGCCGACTTCGACGACTGGGCCGCCGCTCTGGAGCCCGCGGAACTGGCGGAACCCTTCACGTACGTCATCGACCCGGCGGGGGCGCTGCGCCTCGCGCCGCGCCGGAGCGAACACGTGGTGTGTGCCGGCGGCCGCCACGTCCTGGGCGCCGGGGAGATCGGCTTCCGCAGGGAGTCCGAGCGGTGGGTGATCGCCGAGGTGAGCAACCAGTCGACCGGATACTGCCCGGACATCGACTCGTGGCCGGCCGTGGCCGAGGCTCTGGACGCAGCCGGGATCGAGCACCCTCCCCACTTCACCCACGAGGTCGTGTTCCGGCGCTGTCCCGCTTGCGACCAGCTGAACATCGTTCGCGAGGGGGACTTCTTCTGTGTCTTCTGCGACGAAGCACTCCCGAGGGAATGGAACGTGGACCGGGTGGGGCGTTGACGGGCCCGATGCGCGCTGCCCGATGCCTGATGCCCGAAGTTGATCGGCGCGACCGGCGCGCCCCCGGCGGGAAGGTTTCAGCCGGTGCCCCTGTTCCGTGTAAGCAGTCAACTCAAGCTGCTGAAAAGAGGGGTGGGGGACATGTCGGTGGTCTTCGACGAGAAAACCCGTGAACTGCTGGACGGGAGGAACTTCGCCACCGTCGCGACGCTGAACAAGGACGGCGGGCCGCAGACCTCGGTGGTCTGGATCGCGAGAGAGGGAGACGTGGTGCTCTTCTCCACCACGGCGGGGCGCCAGAAGGCCAGGAACCTCGCCAGGGATCCACGGATCAGCCTCACGATCCTCAACAGTGAGAACCCGTACCAGTCCGTGGACATCCGCGGCACCGCGGAACTCATCGAGGACGGGGAGAAGGTGTTGCCCCGCAGGCTCTCGCAGAAGTACCTCGGTGAGGACCCGCCGCCCGAGTCCGACGACGTGCTCCGGCTGGTCGTCCGGGTGATCCCGCACAAGGTCACCGGCTTCTCGGTCTGACGTTCACCGTCCGGGCCCTCAGGCGCCCGGACGTTCGATCGTCCTCTGCGCGAGGGCTGCGAATTCCTGGAGGACCCGGGGCCCTGGTGCGCGTGCGGTGGCCGGGGCAGGCTAGGTTGCTCGGATGAGTCTCCTTGATGATGTGGCCGAGCGTGACGGCTGGCGGTGCTGGGTGTGTGACGAACCGGTCGACCCCGACGAGTCGGTGAACGATCCGCGGGGGCCCAGTGTCGACAGCCGGACCGCCGACCGGAAGGCCAAGGTCGCCGAGCGGCTCGCGCACCGCGGCTGCAATACCCGCAAGGGCGCGGTCAAGGTGGTCATCGCCTGGCCGGAGCGCCTGTACGTGGTCGAACCCGCGCCGCTCATCGCCGTCGCCGAGAGGCTGGAGCGAAAGGGGGGCCGCGAGATGGTCGGCCGTTGTCCCACCAGGAAGGACGCCCAGGAGGCGGCGGACTGGCTGGTTGACCGGTTCTCCCGGCTGGTACCGGGCCTGCCGGTGACCGCCGCCATCGAGCCGGGTGGCGGCCAGTTCCTCGTCATGCTGGCCACCGGCCGCCGCTGACCGGGACGACCCGGGCACACTCGCGGAGGCCGCCGAACCGTGGCCGTGTCGAACGGCTCCCCTTCCCACGTGCCTCCGGCCGCGGGAAGGGGAGAGCCTCCGGAGCACTCGCCTCCGGATCGCCGTGTCATTCGGGCCATCCGGGTCATCCCGTTCGTCCCGGGCAGTGGTCCGGCGTCAGCGCGCGCTGATCCGGAAGGGACGGCTGTACGCGTCGAGCATGCTCCGGGTCGTCACGAGGATCAGGTACTCGCCCGCCGGGATGCCGGCCGGAAGGGTCACGCGCGCCGATGTCTTGTGTGAGGGCAGCCCTTCCGCCAGGACGGCGCGCGTCGCGTAGGGGGATCCGTCGCGTTGGACGAGGTGGATGTCGACCGGGTCCACGGGACCGGTGATGAACCAGCGGACGACTTGTTCGCTGCCTGGGGTCCACACGGTGTCGCTGGTCGGGTACTCGATCAGGAGGTCGTCAGCCGCGAGCAACGCGGCGGCGTCGGGGCGACTCATCCGGGAGTTGACCAGGTTCGAGATGCGGCGCATCGCTGCGTGCATGCCGGTGAGGGCTGTGGGATCTTCAGGCATTGCAGTCATCCAGAGTCCGTGCGGCTTACCTATCCCTTCCACCATAGGAAAGGGATCAAATGCCCGTATCGGTCGAAAGGTCGAAAGGTCGAAAGGTCGAAAGGCCAAAAGATCGAAAGGTCGATGGGGTGAGGGGCCGAAGGGTCGAATTGCTCGGGTGCGTCGAGCCGGCGGCCCGGCCGACGTTCTGCCGGTCGTCTGGGCAGCGTCCGGCGGATCACGTGAGTGCCTCGCGCCCGGGTCACTTGTCCGGCGCGGGCAGGGTGGCCTGAGGGGCCCCGCCCGGGCGATCCGGCACGAAGGGAATGTATTCCGGTGCGCCACACCATCGAGCCCGATTAGCCTCCCCCACATGCCCATTGAGATGAACGACACCGTGCGCAGCCTGCTTGACGTACCGCACCCGGCCGTCTTGGCCACCCTCAACCCTGATGGCAGCCCGCAGAGTTCGGTGGTCTGGGTGAGCCGTGACGGCGGCGAGCTGCTGATCTCCACCGAACAGGGGCGGCGCAAGGAACGGAACATACTCCGCGACCCACGCGTCGGCCTGACCGTCTTCGACCTCGCCAACCCCCACCTGTACGTCGAGATCCGCGGCACGGCCACCGTTACCGAGGACGCCGACCGCGCGGTGGCCGTCCGCATCGCCGAGGAATACCTCGGCCCGGGCGGCGGCAAGGAGTACCTGGAGGCCCCGCCGGAAGAGGTGCGCGTGGTCGTCCGCATCACCCCGACCAAGATCCTCGGCAACGCCACCAAGACCGCCTAGATTCGGTCCGGCGAGTCATGGGCGGAGCCACGAGCGGATCGGCCGCGACCGCGGCGGTGTCGTGGAAGACGTAGGCCCTCTTGTCGTAGCGCGTGGCGATGGCTCGGAAGTTCCTGAGCTGTTTGATCGTGTGCTCGGCCTCGTTGCGGCGTTCGTAGATCTCGTTGTCGAAGCCGGTGGGCCGGCCGCCCTTGTTGCCGCGCCGTTTGCGGTTGGCCCGCTGGTCCCTCGGTTCGGGGATGGTGTGCTTGATCTGGCGTCTTCGCAGGTAGCGGCGGTTGCGCCGTGAGCGGTATGCCTTGTCGCCGCCGAGGTGGTCCGGCCGGGCGCGGGGGTGACCGCGCTGCGGGCGGGGAACGCGGATGCGCTTCAGGACCTCGATCGTCTGCGGTGCGTCGCCCCACTGTCCGGGCGTGACCAGGAAGGCCGGCGGCCGGCATCCGCCCTCACCCGCGAGATGGATCTTGCTGGTCGAACCGCCCCAGGACCGGCCGAGTCCTTCGTCGGGGTGGTGGTGCCGGGGCGTTGTCCTTCTTTCGGGACGCTTGGCTCCATCTTCCGGGCCCCGGCCGCGTGCTGATGGGCCCGGCAGGACGTCGAGTCAAAGCCGGCCATGCTCCATTCGTCCGTCACGCTGCCCCAACGCCGGCAAGTACGGCAGCTGGTGACGCCTGCGCGATCGGAGATGATGTCGGCGTGGACGATGGCACGGACAATGGAATGGCCGACGGCTTGGGCGGCGGCTTGGGTGACGGCCTGGAACTGAGCGGCTGGATGCGGTGGTTCGCCGCTGAGGACGGTGGTCGTGGGGATCCGCATCCGGGCGGTCGCTACGCGCCGACGGTGTTCGCCGGGTCCGGGACGGTCGGTGATCCGCGGAGCATCACGTTCGATGACGTCCCTGCCGGGCCGGGGCTCGGGCTCGGCGAGGGGGCGGTGCATGGTTGGTGGTCGCATGGTGCCGGGGTGCCGTTCGGATGCGGACCGGGCACTCGCCTGACCCTTGCGGAAGGACTGCGCCCGGTTGCGGAGGTGGAGATCCTCGCGAACGCCCCCAGGGCGGATCGGGCCTGGACGTTCCGGGTTTCGGAGTCCTTCCTGATCACCGGTCGAGGAGTAGGGGTCCTGGGCGACCTCACCGGGGCCATCGATCGAAGCGGTCTGTCTGCGGAGCTCCAATCACGCGATCAGTTCCTGGTCGTGCCGGAGGTGTGGGTGGAGTTCGCGCGCATCGCGGGCGGGGAACGTGTCGCTCTGTTGCTGCGCGGTGTGGAGAAGGTCCAGGTCGCGCCGGGCTCGCTGCTTCGGGGCTGCGCGCCCTGAACGACCGGCTTGCTCATCCCCGGTCAGGAAGCCGTCCGGTCCTGGATGACGGCCGGCGCGCGCAGCCCGGATGGCCACCACCACCTTGCTTCGGCTCGATCCGGGCGGTGGCAGTGCACTGACGGAGTCAGCGCCGGGACGCTCCGATGGTCCGGGCAGCCGTCTCGAAGCGGTGCTCCGTTGGCTTCGGCGCGTCGTGGAGGCAGCCGAAGTACTCCGTTTCCACCGTTTCCGTGAGCACCCCCAGAAGGAAGGCCGCGCACCCCATCTCGTGGTGCTCCCAGAGCGGTCCGCGCCCCTCGTTGTAGAGCACGGTCCACTCGTCGGGATCCTGACCGGGCCTCACCAGCCAGTACAGGAACGCCCCCGTGCCCTCCTCGAACGCCCACGGCAGGACCCGTGCCTCCGCCTCCAGCAGGCCGGCAGGCTTCGCCTCGAACTCCCACAGGTCGGACAGGATCTCGGCCCGTTCCGCTGCCTGCGCGTGCAGGTCGCATTCGTCGTAGGGGGAGTTGGGAACGAGCAGCCAGATCGTGTCGTCGAAGATGCCGTCGCCGTACACGTCGACCAGTCGCTTGTAGTCGGCGGGCAAGGTGGCACCCAGGACATGCTCCGCTTGCGCCCAATCCACCGCGGGCGGCGGGTCGGCGGGCGGCCGGCAAAGGCGGACGAGGGAATCGAGAACATCGTGGGAATCGAGAACATCGTGGGAATCGTGGGAATGGGGGAAATCGAGGGCGGTCACGGAACGGACGGTACTTGAGCGCCGGCACGGTCCTCGACGGCGCTGGGGCGTTGCGGCCGTCGTCCCGGCCGTGTTGGCTACCACCAGACAGCGTTGCATGCGCTGTTGCATGTCGTCCTGATGCTCTGGAGGTCTTGAAGTGGGCGAGCTGTACCCGCCGGCCGAGCCGTACGAGACAGGCATCCTCGATGTCGGCGACGGAAACCTCGTGTACTGGGAAGTGTGCGGCAACCCGGAGGGCAAACCGGCGCTCGTCGTTCACGGCGGGCCGGGATCCGGATGCGGCGCCGCGGCCCGCCAGTACTTCGATCCGGAGCGGTACCGGGTGGTGCTCTTCGACCAGCGGGGCTGTGGCCGCAGTGCCCCGCACGCGAGCAACCCCGCGACGGACATGCGGCACAACACCACCCAGCACCTGATCGCGGACATGGAGCGGCTACGGGAGCACCTCGGCATCGACCGCTGGCTGCTGTACGGCGGGTCGTGGGGCTCCACCCTGATCCTGGCCTACGCCGAGACGCACCCCGAGCAGGTGTCGGAGATCGTCATCGCCGCCGTCACCACCACCAGGCGCTCCGAGATCGAATGGCTCTACCGCGGGGTCGGCCGGTATTTCCCCGAGCAATGGGAACGCTTCCTCGCCGGAGCCGCAGGCACACCGCCGGACGGCGACATCGTCGCGGCCTACGGGCGCCTCATGGAACACCCGGACGCCGCGGTACGGGAGAAGGCCGCCGCCGACTGGTGCGCCTGGGAGGACGCGGTGCTGTCGGGCGAGACGGACGGCGCCTCGCACCCCTACGGTGACCGCCCGTCGGCCGCCCGCCTGGCCTTCGTCCGCATCTGCTCCCACTACTTCTCCCACGGCGCGTGGCTGGAGGAGGGCGCCCTGCTCCGTGACGCCCACCGTCTGGCCGGCACGCCCGGTGTGCTGGTGCACGGCAGGCTCGATATGGGAGGCCCGCTCGACACCGCGTGGGAACTCGCCCGGGCATGGCCCGACGCCGAGCTGATCGTCGTCGGGGACGCGGGCCACTTGGGCAGCGACACGACACGCGGCCATGTCCTCGGCGCCTTGGACCGATTCGCCCGCCGAGCCTGAGACCGGGCCGCCCGGCAGTGCGGTCGGCTCCGGTGTCCGGTGTCCGGCGGCTCCGGCAGCGGCGACTGTCCCCTCGTCCCCGGGGGTCGTGTGCGAAGGTCCCGCCCCTACGCCACCTGGAGGTCGTAGGAGACCGAGAGCGAGAACGATCCGGCGGAGCCCTCGATGGTCAGGGAGGTGCTCCCCACGGGTACCGGTCCCAGCCGGACCCACAGTCCGCAGCCGTGCGTGTTCAGCGAACCCGCCTCCCCGGTAACGGGGTTGCCCTCGACACCGGTGATCCGGATGGGGGTGGGTTCGATCCGCTCCACGGGGACCTCGGTCGTGCCGAGCTTGACGGTGCCCTTCGCCTCGGCCAGCCGTGCCGTGCACTCGGCCTTCGTACCCGTGAAGTTGAGCAGCGGGAAGGCCACCGGACGTTCCGCCGGGATCGAGCAGCGCCGCTCGGCCTTGCCACCGAACGTGCCCGCGAGGAACCAGGCGTCGGAGGGCTGGTTCTGTGCGCAGAAGCTGCCGTCGGGGTCGGACACCGGGTTGGAGTCCTCGGGGCTGGAGGCCGCCCAACTCCACCACCGGCTCTGGAGCTCACCGGCGCTGAGCTGAGCGATGCCGGCTTGCGGTTGGCGTGCTGGTTCCTCGGAGTCGGGCGCCGTACAGGCACCGATCGGCAGGGCCGCTGCCGCGAGTAGAACGAATGATCTTCGTATGCGCATCCCGGGAGGATACTTGCCGCCTGTGCTGTGCTGTCCGGCAGGCGGCCCAGTGTTTCCGGCCGCCTCTGTCCGCCGGGACCGGCATTCTTGTGATGGGATTTCCACCTGCGCGCAGCGTGGGACGCGCCAACGGACCCGCCAGCGGACCCGCCAGCGGACGCGGTGACGGAACGGAGATGCTGAGCCATGACCCGAGAGCACACAGCCCCGGCGGAACCCGACGCGGTACTTGCGACACGCGCGCTGACGCGGGAGTCCGGGCGTGCTCGGCGGCTCCTGGCCGCCGAGCAGTGGACTCCGTCGCCGGCTGACGCCCATGCCGCGGGCGCCGTCCTCGCCCGGCTCACCGCGCCGCTCCCCACGCGGAAGCACTCGACGGAGGGGACCCGGACCCTGGATCGGGACCGGCGGCTCCAACGCATCCTGCGCAGCGCCGTTCACCACCTCGACGCGGGGTCTGTCAGCCCGTCGGCCGCAGCCCTGCTCGCCGCGGTCGCTCGCGCCCTCCTGCCCTGGCACGCCGCTCCGACTCCGTCGCCCGCAGCGGCGGCGCCGAGGTACGGAGTCCCGCACGGGACAACGACTGGTGCGGTGGTGCCGCCGACCGAGGAGGGAGAGGCCCTACTGCCCGACCTGATAGCCCTGTTCACCATCCTGGCGACACCGAAGGCGACACGGAAGGCGACACCGGGGGCGATACCGAACCAGCCCGGAACCGTCCCCCTCACCCCGCCGGCCGAGCCCTGGCAGGCCCGGTACACGGGCAGGTTCCGGCACTACGGCAGGCCTTCCCCCGGGGTATGGACGGCCCGGACCTTCACCTGCCCGAGGTGTGGCAGTGCGGGCGGGCCGTGGACGGTCACCGGTGACTGGCGACAGATCGCGTTGGCCTGCCCGTGCGGCACGATGACCAACGAGCACGGCCTCACCCCCTCCGAGGTCTGGCTCTGCTTGCCGGACACATGACCACCGCACCGCACCGCGGTAGGCCGAAGAAGAGGGCCGAGGCGGGCCGACGTGCGAGGTCGAATCAGAGGCGGGCCGCGTCCGCCGCCGTCGAGGCCCTACCGGGGCGCCCCGAGTGGAGGGCCGCCAGGCCCCGGGCGTGGTGGAACGCCGCCGCCGCATCCCGCGCGTCGGTCCAGGGCGCCGCTCCGCACCACCCGCCGAGGAGCCGGAACTGCGCCAGGGCCTCCGCGTACCGGCCCGTCTTCAGGAGCACGGCCGCGTACAGGTGGCGTATCGCCGGAAGCCGTCGGTCCTCCGGGTCGGCCTGCGCCAGGTCGGCGCGGATCAGGGCGAGCACGGGCTTGGTGACCCAGGTGCGGTAGGCCGCCTCGCCGTCCTGAAGGACCGCTTCGTGCACGGCGTGCAGGTAGATGCCCGACATCAGGCTCCCGGCCGGAGCCGAGGCCGTCGCCTCCTTCGCGAACTTGAACATGAGCTGGTGCGAGCCGTACCACTTCTGGCACCAGTACTGGAGGGCCTGCCAGTGCGCGTCGTAGTGGTGCGGAGCACGGCTCGTGAGCTCGGTCCACAGCCGGCGGAACTCGTCGTGGGACAGCCCCAGGCCACGCGCGGCGGCGATCATCGTGACCCACGGGGACGGATCGGCCGGTGCCAGCCTGGCCGCCTCGTGGGCGGCGTACATGGCGGTCGGCAGCAGCTCCCCGAACAACGCGACCTGCGAGTCGGAGGTCTCCTTGATGTACTTCTCGCCGCGCGCCGCCCAGGCGCGGAGCAGCAGGGCGTGGGCGTGCACGACGACGGCGTCCGCGTCCTGCGGACGCTTGGCCCGCCAGATCCGCAGCCAGCGCTCGTCCTCCACGGCCAGGTCCGCGAACACCTCGACGAGCCGCCGGCGCTCCGCCCAGTCCTGGTGTTCCGCGGTCACGGCGAGGAGCCCGGCCGCCGGCTCCCACTCGCCGTCGCGGGCAGCGTCGACGGCGAGGCGCAGCGCGGGCTCGTCCCGCGGCGGGCCGGAGCGCCGGCTGTCGAGCTGCTCGCGGGGGACGAGGCCGTAGGCGGCGGCGTCGAAGTCCCGAGCCTTGCGGTTGCGGACGGCGAGACGGGTGGTGTGAACGAGCGCCCAGAGGAGGACGGCCAGACCGGCGGCAGAGATGATGTTGGTGAGCACAAAGCGTCATCATCCCTGGTCGGGGTCACGACAAGCCAACGCTGCGGCTAAGTACCGGACTCGTTTTCGGCACTCGTTTTCGACGTCCGGCCCGCCGCCGGGCCGCCGGGCCGTCAGCCCCGCGCGTGCGTTCCTGCGTGCGTGCCCGCAGGCGTCGACCCGTGCCGCGGACCCGCCTTCGTACGGGACCGGGTGTACCGGGGGCCGTGCGGAGGCGGGTCGGGGTGGTGGTGCGTGGGGATCAGGTGCCCAGGGGGGCGCCGCGCCACTGCTGGTTGGTGTGCTGCGGGGCGCAGTCCCAGATTCCGAGGCGGGTGCCGTTGCCCGTGGCCCAACCGAGGGCGTCCAGACACTTGCCCGAGTGGACGCTGCGCAGCAGGCCGTCCGGCAGGAGCTCCCACTTCTGGTTCAGGCCCTGGTGGCAGGTGTTGAGCCCGATGTGGGAGCCGTTCTCCGTCTTGGCGTACTGGACGTCCATGCAGCGGCCGAGGGCGCGCACCGTACCGTCGCTCTCCAGCCGCCAGGCCTGGGCATCGGTTCCGTTGCACTGGTACAGCTGGATCGGTGCGCCGTCCTTGAGGCTGCCGCCCTTGACGTCGACGCACTTGCCGGAGTGGACGCCGGTGATCTGGCCGGAGCCCGGAGGCGGCGGCACGCTGCAGTAGATCTCGACGAGCACCTGGTAGTACCCGTTGCCGCCGATCGGGTTGGCGGCCGGGCCGGCCGAGCGGGCGCAGCGGGAGGCCAGGTAACCCTCGTTCACGGCCGCTGCGTAGGCGGTGTTCCAGGCGGCGTCGACGGCGATGTTGTACGGACCGTAGCCGGTGCCGAGGAAGTACTTGGGGGCGGTGGGCGCCAGGGCGGCGGCCGCGCCGGCGGTGGTGCGCGCGGGGGTGACCGCGGTGGCACTCGCGGTGCTGCTCGCCGCGGCGGGCGCGGTGAGCAGGGTGGTCGCGGCGAGGAGGGCGGTGGCCGTGGTCGACAGCCATCGAACCAGCTTCACTCCGGACTCCATTCGGGTAGGTGGTGGCCGTGCAGGAACGTGCGCCGCCGGGGCCCCGCGGTCGTTCAGACCCTAGCCGCGGGCCGCGATCGCGGAGTCTCACGGAGGTATCAAGTCCAGCCATGGTTCGGCTGGTTGACCGCTGACCCCGGCGGGCGCCGGATGGGTATCGTCCGGGGACCGTGAAGATCCCCCCGGGCCTCGGCGCCCTGTCCGCCGCCCTCGCCTCGCACTCCGTGGTCAACCTCTGCGGCCCCCTCGGCAGTGGGAAGAGCACCCTGGCCCGGCAACTGCCCGTGGCCGCCGGCGTCGACCTGTGCGCCATGGTCGACCTGTGCGGAATGTCGGCCGCCGTCGCCGGGGACCGGGTACGGGAGCTGCTCGCCCGCGGCGTGGAAGGGGACGGGCTCCTGCTGGTCGACAGCGCGGACGGCCCGGGCCAGGCCGATGCCGTGACCGCGGCCCTGGCCGAGCCCCGCCCCTTCGACCATCCGGGAGCCACGGGGCTGCCTGCGGCCACGGGGTTCGCGGGATTCGCCGGGTTCGCGGGCTCCTCGGGAGGTCGGAGGCGGGCTCCGGGGACGCCGTCGGTGCTGGTGGTGAGTCGGCGGCCGCTGCGGGGACTGTCCGGCTGGGCTGACCGGCACTCGCCGTCCGTCGTGGCGTTGAAGCCGTGGCCGACCGAGGACATCGAAGCCCTCGTCAGGGCGACCGGGCTGGAGGACGAGGAGACGGTCGCGCTGGCGGTGCGCCTGGCCGGCGGGTACCCGTTGCCGGCCACCCTCGCCGCCCGGGAGCTCCTCGCCGGAACCCCCGCCGACGCGCCAGGCGCCGTCGCCGACGCGGTGACCGAGGAAGTGCTCGCGCGCCTCGACCGCGAACGGCCGCGGTCCGGGGGCCGGGACCGGCACGCGCTGCGGCTACTGGCCACCGTGGGCGCCGGCGACGAGCGGCTGCTCACCGCGGGGCCGGAGGTGTTCTCCGCGCTGGCCGCGTTGAGCCTGGTCCGGCGGGGGCCGCTCGGGCTGGCGGTGCGCGAACCGTACCGGTCGCTGTTCGAACTCGCCTACGCCTGGCGCAGACCACAGGCCCACCGGGACGTCCGGACGCGCGCGGCCGGCTACCGGCAGACGCTGCTCACCGAACGCCGGGACCCGCGAGAGCAGGCCCGGATCGTCGAGCAGGGGCTGTTCCTGTCCGGCGAACCCGCCCTGCGACGTTCGCTGTTCCCGCCCGTCGAGGACGATGCCCTGATCCGGCCCGCCCGCTCCGGCGACGCCGATGACATCGGACGGTTGATGCATCGCTGGGCGGTCCGCAACGGCTTCGACCCACGGCGTTCGGAGCGGGTCACGGAAGGCTGGCTGGCGTCCGCCCCGACCGCGTTCCACCTCGCCCGGGACCGCGACGGGGCGCCCGTGGCGCTCGCCGCCCTCGTACCCGTCGGCCCGGACACCGCCGACGGAATCGAACCGCTGCTCCAGCAGCACGCACCCGGCCTCCTCACCCCCGGACCGGCGGCCGACGACGACGGCGACGACGGCGGCGGGTCGGGCGGCGGGATCGGGGCCGGGAGCGGCGCCGGGCTGTTCCTGGGGGCGGCGTACGGGGCGGACGCGGGCGCGCACGCGCAGATGCTGCGCCACATCCTGGTGCAGGCGACCCTCGCCGGACACCTCCTCGTCTCCACGGCGAGCCCGGACTACCAGAGCCTGCTGCACGCGCTGAGCTTCCGCCGGCACGGCGGCATCCGGGACGACGTCTACCGGTGCGGGCGCCGCCCGGAGGTCTACAGCCAGGAGTTCACCGCCACCGGCCTCGCCGGGTGGGTCCGCCGTCTCGGCGCGGGCCCGCCCGCGGCCCCCGGGACGGTACCGCCGAGCGGGGGAGGGCTCGCGGCCCTGACCGACCAGAACCTGCCGGCCCTCGTCGGCCGGGCCCTGGCCGCGCTCAGGGAGCCGGGCGGCCTCGCCGGGAACCCTCTGCTGGCCCTGCCCGAGCTGTCGTCCCCGCCCCGGCTGCGCGCCTGGCTGACCGACGGCGTGGCCGCCCTCGCCGCCTCCTCGGCCCCCACGGACAGGGAGGCGGGCGCCATCCTGGCCGCGTACTACCTGGGCCGGCCCCGCACCCACCACCAGATCGCCCGCGCCCTGCACCTCAGCCGCGCCACCTACTTCCGCAGGCTCCGCCGCGGCCTGACCCTCCTGGCCACCCAACTCGCCCCGAGCACCCGGCCGCCGCACGACCACCGGTGAACGGCGAACTCCGTTCCGGGCGGGAGGCCGTGGGTTGATCCTTGGGGGCAACCTCCGAGCCACGTTGTGCGCTTGGGGGACCGCGAGGTGTTCCGGAGCCGCCGCCAACCCCCAGCGCGCGCGGGAGCAGCCATGCGGGCGCTACGGCAGTGGTCGGCGTCAGGCGCCCGAAGCGTCGACCGGTGTGCCCCGGGCACAGGCCTGCCAATCCGAGCAACGGGCGTGCGGCGGGCCGGAGATCGTTCGCGCGAGGGTCGTGGAGGAGATGCATCCGGGACCGGTTCCGATGCGGCCCCGCTCCACGGCGTCGTGCTGTAGGTGTCGCACAATGAGCGGGTGACGTACACCGAGGACGCGGCCACCGCACACGCCTGGGCGGCGCTGGGGGGTCGGGGCGAACTGGTTCGGAACGTGTCCTTCGAGGAGGCGGGCGAGCTCCTGCCGTCGCGTCTGCCGGTGCGGGAGCTGGCGCGGGCCGTGGTGGGAGTGTCCTCGCTGGCGGCGGCCGAACTGCTCGCGCTGCGCAACGACGTGCGGGTGCCCGCGGTGCGGGTGAACGAGGCCGCGGTCGCCACCGCGTTCGTCAGCGAACGCCACCTGCGGATCGACGGTCGGGTCCCGACGTCCTTCGCTCCGCTGTCCGGGTTCTGGCAGACGGCCGACGGATGGGTGCGCACCCATGCCAACTATCCGCATCACCGTGCCCGGCTGCTCGGTGCCCTGGGCATCAGGGACACCGGGCAGGACCGGGCGCTGGTGGGCGTGCTTGCCGAAGAGCTGGCTTCGCGCCCGGCCCGGGAGGTCCAGGAGACCGTCTACGCGGCGGGCGGCCTGGCCGTGGCCGTGGCCTCCGCACCAGCCCCGGCCGCGCCCGGCGGTCCTGGCCCGGCTGCACCCACCCCTGACGTTCCCACCCCCACCGGTCCCGCCCTGATCGAGACGCGGCACGTGGGACGGAGCAACCCCCGACCGCAGGCTCCCGCATCCACGCCCGCGCATGGAGTACGGGTCCTGGACCTGACCCGCGTCATCGCCGGCCCCGTCGGCACCCGCACGCTGGCGCTGCTCGGAGCCGACGTACTGCGCGTGGACGCCCCGCAGCTCCCCGAGGACGCGGATGCCCATGCCGATACGGGCATGGGCAAGCGCTCCACGTTGCTGGACCTCACCCGCACCGGCGATCGGCACACGTTCGAGGACCTCCTCGGCCAGGCCGACGTCGTGGTGACCGGCTACCGCCCCGGAGCCCTGGACCGGCACGGACTGAGCCCCGACGCACTCCTGGCCCGGCATCCCGACCTGATCGTCGCCCAACTGTGTGCGTGGGGCTGGTCCGGCCCCTGGGCGGAGCGACGCGGCTTCGACAGCCTGGTCCAGGCCGGCACCGGCATCGCCGCGATCGAGGCCACGGCCGACGGACGCCCGGGCGTACTGCCCGCACAGGCACTGGACCACGGCACCGGGTATCTGCTCGCCGCCGCCGTCCTTCGTGCACTGAGCGACCGCCGGATCAGCGGCGGTGGACGGCATCTCCGCCTCTCCTTGGCAGGCACGGCGTCCTGGCTGATGCACGGCATCCGCCCCACTCCCGCACGCGGCGATGCCGACACCTACGACCCCGAATCCTGGCTCACCGACACCGGATCGCCCTACGGTCCGCTGCGTCATGCCCTGTCCCCGCTCCACTACGACGGCGCACCCGCGAACTGGAGCCGTGCATCCACCCGGTGGGGCACCGACCTGCCGAACTGGGCCTGAAGGAAGCCGCGTCCGTCGGCCGCGCAGTCCGACCCCATGAGTTCGCAGCGGCCGTGGGAGGGCTTCCAGGACGCCCGGTACCGCCCGTTCGACGCCGACTCGCGAGGTCGGCCTCCCACCGTATGGTCACCGGCCGCCGTGTGAGCGGCCGCGTGTTCCGGCCGGCGCGCCGGTTGCGCTTTCGGGCACCGGCGGCCTCGGGCGCGGGTCGGGAGGAGGGGTGCGTTCTCATGCCCGGGTGCGTTGGGTTAGGTTCCGGGCGTGACTGACGATCGCGGACGACTGCTGGCCGGCCGGTACCGGCTGGCCGAACTGCTCGGCCAGGGCGGCATGGGGACCGTGTGGCGGGCCCACGACGAGCAACTCGACCGGGAGGTCGCCCTCAAGGAGCTTCGGCTCCCGGACGACCTCGACGCCTCCCTGCGCCGGGCCTGGATCGGCCGCCTCGATCGCGAGGCCCGCGCGGCCGCCAGGCTGAAGCATCCGGGTGTCATCACCGTCCACGACCGGATAGCGGGCGACGACGGCCGCCCGTGGATCGTGATGGAACTCGTCCACGGCCGTTCCCTGGACGACCTGGTCAAGGAGGAAGGCCCGTTACCGCCGGCCCGGGTGGCCGGGATCGGCCGACAGATCCTGGACGCGCTGCGCGCCGTGCACGCCACGGGAGTCACCCACCGGGACATCAAGCCCGCGAACGTGCTGCTCGAAGGCGAACGGGTGGTGCTGACCGACTTCGGGATCGCCGCCGTGGAGGGCGAGCCCGGTCTGACCCGGACGGGGGCCCTCATGGGGACCCCGACCTACATGTCCCCGGAGCAGGTGCGCGGTCTGCCGGCGACCGCCGAATCCGACCTGTGGTCCCTCGGGGCGACCCTGTTCACCGCTGTCGAGGGGCACCCCCCGTTCAGTGGCTCCGGGTCCTGGGCCGTCTTCGTCGCGGTCGCCACCGAGGAACCCGCCATCGCGGTCCGCGCCGGTGGGCTCACCCCCGTGCTGATGGGTCTCCTCCGCAAGGACCCTGCGGAGCGTCTCACCGCCGAGGAGGCGTACGACCTCCTCGCCGGACCGGCGGGCGGGGCGGGGCCCCCAGGGCCGGAGCCCGAGCCGACCTCGGCGTCCACGCTGCGGCTCGGCGCGGAGGCGGACGCCGCACCCGGGGCGGCCCCACCGGCACGGGAACCCGCACCCGAGGTGGCCCCGCCGGGGCAGGGTCCCGCCCGTCCGACCCGGCGGAGGGTGTACTGGGCGGCCCGTCTGGTGGGCGTCGTCGTGGCCGCGATGGTCGCGGTGCCCTGGTGGTTACCGGAGTCCGGATCCCCGGACGACGACCCCGGCCGCACTCGCGCGACCGACTCCACGACGCCCAACCCCCGTACCCCGTCCCCTTCTCCTCCCGCACCGACCCCGTCCGTACCGTCCAGCCCGACCCGGACCCCAACCCCAACCCCAACCCCAACCCCCACTCCAACCCCTGAGCCCGTACGCGCGCCCCTCGATCGCCAAGCCATCGAGAGCGTCTTCGCGCTCTACATGAACGGCCTGGCCGACCACGACATGACGTCGTTGCGCCGGGGCACCTGCCCCCGGATGCGAGCGGGCCTGCTCGGATTCGTCCTCAACGGCTACTTCGTGGACCGCTGGGAACTCCAGCCCTACGAGATCCCCCCGAACATGGACCAGCTCAGCGTGGAGGCGAGGATCACCCGGCGCGACATCGAGACGGGGAAGCCCGCCGGCGACGTCCTCAACCAGTGGATCATCGAGCGGGACTCGAACCAGCAGTACTACGTATGCGGCTGGCTCAACCAGGAGTGAGACCGGCCAGTGGAACGAGGAGTGATCCGCCGGCCCCTGCGGACGGTCTCCGCGGACGGCGGCGCGCTCCCGGCGCGCCGCCCGGTTCCGGTATCCCTTGCGGTTCGAGCGGCTTCGTCGGGCGGGCGACAGGGCCGCGGTTCAGCCGGACCGGCGGTCCGCGGCACGCCTCGGGTGGGACATGGACGTGTCGTCCGCCCGGTTGCAGAAGACGCAGAAGCAGTTGAAGTCCCGGGGCGGGCCGGACCGGCGGGCCACCACGGCGTCCGGCAACGGAGCCAGCGAGAGAGCCTGGCCCACGTCGACGTGCGTTTCGCGCATCGAGCTTTTCATGGTGCTTCCTCCTTGTCGGAGCGGATGGAAGGTTCCTCTTCCAGGACACCGGACGGGCGGGGGAGGCCGCGTCATACGATCGGGCGACCCTGGTGGACGATCGCGGGCGCCACGCGCACGATGTCGACGCTCACCAGCCGCTCCAGCAGTTCCAAGGCCTCGGCCTCCGGCAGGTCGGCCTCGCGGGCGGCCTCCCGGCCCGTGCGGGTGCCGTCGCAGCAGGACAGGAGGAGTCCGGTACCGGCCCCGATCCGGTACGCCCGCAGAGGCGCGTCCCACGCCCGCTGCAGCAGGACGGTCACCACCTCCCGGGGCATCCGGACCGGAGCTTCGGGGTCCGTCACGTCGTGCTCGTACGTCGCCACGCGAACGGCCGGCGACAGGACGAGCTGTTGTTCCACGGCGTGCGCGAGCTGTGCGGGAGGCGGTGCGGGGGGAAGCTGCGCCGCGGGCGCCGGGCGGCAGGCCTCGGCGGCCACCGAATCGTTGAGCAGCAGGTACTGGTCGAGTTCGAACCGGCCGAAGTCGGCCGTGGCGGCCGGCATCCGGTCGAACTCCAGCAGGCGCTCGCAGGCCCGGACGATTCCCGTCGGATCGTCGGGGTCCTCCGCGAGCGTGGTCGTGGTCAGGAACGCTTCGAGCACATCCGGATGGTGTTCCGTGAGCTCGCTCACCGTCCGGGGGATGCCGACCGAGAGGTGGATGCGCCGCTTGGCGCCGCTCTCCTCGGCCATGAACGAGTAGCTGTCCCCGTCGACCCCGGCCAGCGCCGCCAGCTCCGCGTCGGACAGGCCGAACCATCCCTGGACCCGACCGGGGTCCTCGCGCAGCACGGGCAGCAGGGTGCCGGGGGAGGCGATGACCGAGGCGAACGCCTCGCGCAGGCCCATCACCGCACCCCCGCCCGCGCGCTCCGGGCGCCGTCGAGTATCTGCCGGGCGTGGTCGAGCTCCGCCTGCAGCACGCCGAAGTCGTCGGGGAAGTTCTGGTCGCGTTCCAGCAGCGTGGCGCGCAACGGGGCCCTGTCCACCAACTCCGCGAGCAGGTCCCAGACCGCGGGCGGCACCGGCTCGCTGTGCGTGTCCAGGTCCATCCGGTCGTCCTCGCCGCCGGTCCCGCCCGCCAGGTGAACCTGGACGACCCGCTCCACCGGGATCGTGTCGAGGAACTCCATCGCCGAATACCCGTGGTTGCGCGCGTTGATGTCGAGGTTCGTCAGGTCCAGCAGCAGCCCGCACTCGCAGTGCTCCATCACCTCGGCGATGAACTGCGCCTCGGACAACGGTGACAGCAGATCGATGTAGTACGTGACGTTCTCCAGGATGAGCGGCCTGCCGACGGCGGCCTGGACGCGCTGCGCGCGACGACCCACCTCACGGGCGATCTCCCGGGTCCGTGGCAGCGGTGTCAGCGTGCTCAGGGCCACGCCCGCGGCCCGGGTGAAGCACAGGTGGTCACTGAACCAGGGCGCGTCGATCTCCTCGACCAGCTGCGCCAGAGCGTCCACGTAACGGGGGGACGGCTCGTGCGGGCCACCGATCGACAGCTCCAGTCCGTGCGGCACGATCCGGAACCGGCGTCGCAGACGGTGCAGGACGTCGCGGACGTCGGGCGGCGCGAACAGGTAGTGCTCGGAGATCACTTCGAGCCAGTCGACGCGGCTCGCCGGGGAGCCGATGGCGTCCTTGATCTCGGTGCGGTAGCCGATTCCCGAGCCGAGGTACGGCAGGCCGGTCACCGGCACGGCAGTGGCGGCGGCGACCGGGGCGGGACTCGAAGGTGCGGTGGTCATGGACGGGTCCTCTCACGATGCGGGCCGGAGTTCCTGAGGCGGCCTCCTGCGGTCTCCTTCGCCCTCCTGCCGCCACCGTAGGAGCGCGGTCGCGGCCGGCCCTTCCTGCGGTCGGGCCATTCAGGGGACGACATGACGCCGTCGGCGCACCGCCCTTCCCGGCGCCCTTCCCGCGCCCTCCCCGGCGGTCGTCCCGGCCGGTCGTCCCGAGGTTCGGCCGGTCGGAGGACACCGGCGCGGGAGCTCCCGGGCTGCACTGGAGGGGTGATGCGGCCCCGCACCACCCGGCCCGAAGCCCCGAACGCACGCACGCACGCCCCGCCGGGCACGTGCGGGCGGGGACCGACCGCAGGAGAGGGACGAACACGATGAGGAACCATGGCGACCGGGCGAACGCGACCACCCGTGCCCGGAGGGAACCCGACCGGCTTGCCCTGACCGACCTCCGGACCCGCAGCACGCTGCGCGCCGACGGCCGGCTCCGCGCCCCGGCCCTCGCGGCGACCCCGATCGTCCGCTGAGCTGCTGCCCGTATGAACACCGCCACCGGCCCCGGCCCGGCCCTGCGACCCACGGGTGACACGCGGGCCGTACCCGACCACGTGCCCGTGCTCGTGGTCGGCGGAAGCCTCAGCGGCCTGTCGGCCGCGGTGCTGCTCGCCCACCACGGCGTGGAATGCCTCGTCGTGGAACGCCACCCCGGCATCGGTACCCACCCCCGGTCACGGGTCCTCACCGCCCGCTCGGGCGAGGTGCTCCGATCCGTGGGCCTGGAAGCCGCCGTCGACGCCGTGAGCCGCCGCCCCAGCGGCTGGTACCGGGCGGACACCCTCGCCGACACGTCGTACGCCCCCCTCGGCCCCGCGGGCGACCCGACCCGGCCCATCAGCCCCGCCGGTAGCCGCCTCTGCGACCAGAACCACCTCGAACCGATCCTGCTGGCCGATGCCCGCAGCAGCGGCGCGCGGGTGCTCTTCGGCTGCGAACTCACCGCCTTCGACCAGGATCCCCACGGCGTCACCGCCCGCATCCTCGACCGCGCCACCGGCCGGTCCAGCACCGTCCGGTGCGCCTACCTCCTCGCCGCGGACGGCACGCGCAGCCCCGTCCGGGAGGCACTCGGCATCGAACTGCACGGCCGCCGCGGTGAACCGCGCTTCCTCAGCACCGTCTTCGCCGCGGACCTCGACCCCGTACTGCACGGCCGCCGCCCCACCGCCGTCGTGTTCCCCGGCAGCCAGGTGCTCTTCGCCCGCGGCACACCGCAGGCACCCCTGTGGGAGTACGGCATCCCCGACAGCCCGTTCGTCGACGGAGCGGAGGACGAGGCGCTCCACCGGTTCGCCCGGGAACGGATCCGCCAGGTCACCGGCCTGCCCGACGTGGAACCCGACGTGCGCAGCGTGCTGCGCTGGGGAGCCTCGGCCGTCGTGGCCGAACGGTTCCGCGAGGGCCGGGTCCTGCTCCTGGGCGACGCCGCCCACACCATGCCCGTGATCGGCGGACTCGGCGGCAACACGGGGATCCAGGACGCCCACAACCTCGCCTGGAAACTCGCCGCCGTGCTGCACGGGCGAGCGGGCGAGCGCCTCCTCGACACCTACGACGTCGAGCGGAGCCGCGTGGCGGCCCACACGCTGTGGCACGTCCTCGCCACCGCCCGCGGCCGTCCCGAGGCACTGCACCCGGAGACCCTCCAACTCGGCTACCTGTACCCCGACCCCGCGGGCGGCCCGGACGCCGGCCCCTGCGAGGACCCGTACCACCCCACCGGGCGGCCCGGCAGCCGGGCCCCGCACCTGTGGCTGCGGAACGACAGCGGGCGGCTATCGGTGCTCGACCTCTTCGGGACGGGATTCACCCTGCTCGCCGGTCCCCTCGGCGCATGCTGGCCGTCCGCCGGACGGCGGGCGGCTGCCGGACTCGGCGTTCCGCTCGCCGTGCACCGGATCGGCGGCCCGAACGGCACGCTGCGCGATCCCCGCGCGACGTTCCCCGCCCGGTACGGCATCGGCCCCGGCGGGGCCGTCCTGGTCCGGCCCGACGGGTACGTCGCCCGCCGGTGGGACAGGGCGCCGCACACACGGACGGCCGCGGAGCGCGCCGTGCGCGGGGCCCTGGAGCAGGCCGTCGGCATTTCCCCGGAGCCCGCCGACGGAACGGCGAACCCTGAGAGGATCCGGATCGGCGGGCTTGCCGCGTGATCCCGTGACGGGCGCCACGCCTCCCTCGCCCTGGTCGAGGACGCCGGACACCTCACCCGAGAGAGGCCCGGCTTGAGAGGCCCGGCTTGAGAGGCCCGGCCTGAGAGGCCACGGGTGAGGCCCCGGTCGGCGCGCCCCGGCCGACGGCACCCCGCCCACCGGCGGCGCCGCGACGAGCGACACCGATCGGCGGCCCATCGTGTCCTGTACCGACCTGCCCGGGGAGGAGTCGGGCGTGTCCTGAGACCCCGAGGGTGGTTTGTCTCGTAGGTTCCGAATGTGCGGGCCCGACCGGCCGTGCATGCCGTGTGACCACCCGGTGTGCCCGCTGCCTTCCGGCCCGCCACAAGCAAGCACGCACGCAGGCAAACACACACGCAAGCACGCAGGCAAACACGCACGCAAGCAAGCAAGTGCACAAGCACGCAAACACACGAGCCCGTCGGGCCACGAGGGGCCTGCTCGGCCCGATGGGGGAGTTCGCGTCCGATGACTCGGCTGCAGGGCCTGCTCGGCCTTCTCGTGATCTACGGCCTGTGCTACGCCATCTCGCGCCACCGGCGACAGATCAAATGGCGCACGCTCGGCCTCGGCCTCGCCCTGCAAGTGGGGTTCGCCCTGCTGGTGCTGAAGTGGGAACCGGGCCGCGAAGCCCTGCGCTGGTTCGCCGACCTGATCGCGAAGGTGATCGGCTACACGACCGCGGGAACGGAGTTCCTCTTCGGATCGCTGGCCAAGGGCTCCTCCGTCCCCTTCGCCATCGGCGTGCTGCCGGTCATCATCTTCCTCGGCGCGCTCGTCGGGCTGCTCTACTACGTCGGCGTCATCCAGTGGATCGTGCAGATCGTCGGCGGGGCCATCTCCCGGCTACTCGGGACCAGCCGGGTCGAGTCGATCTGGGCCACGACGGTGATCTTCCTCGGCCAGTCCGAGGCACCGCTGCTCATCGCGCCGTACCTGCGACGGCTCACCCGCTCGGAGCTGTTCACCTGCATGACGGGCGGTTTCGCGTCCGTGGCCGGCTCCACCTTGGTCGGATACTCGCTGCTCGGCGCCCCACTGCCCTACCTGTTGGCGGCGAGCGTCATGAACGCGCCCGCCATGCTGGTCATCGCCAAGGCGATCTACCCGGAGACCGAGCAGGCGGAGCAGCAGGGCGACATCCGGGGCGTCCGCGACACGGAGTCGGCCAACGTCATCGACGCCCTCGCACGCGGCGCGCTCAGCGGCGGGCGCCTCGCGGTCATCGTGGGCTGCCTGCTCATCGCGTTCGTCGCGCTCATCGCCCTGGCCAACGGCATCCTCGGCGTGGTCGGAAGCTGGTTCGGCGTCGATGGCCTGACGTTCCAGGAGGTACTCGGGTGGATCTTCGCACCGGTCGCATGGCTCATCGGAGTGCCTTGGGACGAAGCCTCCACGGTGGGTAGCCTGCTCGGGCAGAAGACGGTGATCAACGAGTTCGTCGCGTACGCCTCGTTCGGCCCGCAGATCTCCTCGCTCGAACCCAAGACGGTGCTCATCACCACCTTCGCCCTCGCCGGGTTCGCCAACTTCGGATCGATCGCCATCCAACTGGGCTCCTTCGGCGCGCTGGCTCCGGAGCGGCGGGCCGACGTCGCCCGCCTCGGCCTCCTGGCCCTGCTCGCGGGCACGCTGGCCAACCTCAGCAACGCGGCCATCGTCGGCATCGTCGGCTGACCCGTACGACCGAAGCCGTCCGCCGGCCTGTCCGCTCGCCCGTTCCCCCGCCCGTTCCTCCGGCGTTCCTCCGCCCGTTCCTCCAGTAGGTCGTTACGGCCGGGCGCCCGCGCCTGGTGTGCTGGCGGAGGCGGCAGGACCGGGCCCCGCACCCCGCGGGAGGTCACCCGCGCGCCGGCCGGACGGAGGATGGCCATGGCGGACACGCGACAGGACTCCCGTACCCCGGACATCTGGGAGGAACACGCCGCGCTGTACGCACGCACCCTCGGAGCCGCATGTGCCGGGCCCGTTACCTCCCTCCTCGATGCCGCCCAAGTGGGTCCCGGGACCCGGGTCCTGGACGTCGGCACCGGGCCGGGGACCGTGGCCGGAGCCGCCACGGACCGCGGGGCCAGGGTGACGGCCGTCGACTCCTCGGCGACGATGGCGCGGCTCGCCCGCGAGGCGGCCCCCCGGGCCCGAACACTGGTCGCGGCGCTGCCCCTGCTCCCGTTCCGGGACGCGACCTTCGACGCGGCCGTCGGCAACTTCGTGCTCGGACACGCCGGCCCGACCCGGGCCGTGCTGGCCGAGCTGCGCCGCGTCGTACGCCCCGGAGGACGGGTGGCCCTGACCTGCTGGACGGACATCCCGGCTGCCGGGCAGACCATCCTGGGGCGCGCCCTCCGCGCCGCCGGCGCCCCACGAGTGCCGCTCGCACGCATGCGGCCACCGGACTCCGGCTACCCCGGAGACATTGCCGGGATGGTGGAACTCCTGGCGGGGGCAGGGCTGCGGGGCGCGGCCTGCCGGAGGTTGGCCTGGGACCACCGGGTCGGCCAGGCCTCCTGGTCGGACGGGCTCACCCGGATGCTGGAGACCGGATTGCTGACCCCGCCGGCGGATCCGGTGGCGGTCACCCGCATCGTGCGGCAGGCCACCGAGCTCAGTGCCCCGTTCCTCGCCCCGAACGGCGAACTGCGGTTGCCGCACGTCGCACTGCTTGCCCACGGGTGGCACTGACACCGGCACCGGCACCGGCCCCGGCGACGAGTTCGCCGATCACCGCGCCGAACGCCTCCGAGTCCGTCCGCTCTCCCGGGTCATCCATGGCGTCGTCCGATGGGGCGACGCCGGGCGAACCGGTTCGTGGTGTTGTGGAGGTGTTTCCATACCCTCTCCCGGGAGGCCACCATGACAACCACCACCCTCGCCGCCGGCCCTCGAAGGGGCGCAGCGACACTCCTCACCATGCAGCCCGTGGCGATGCCCGCGCTCCCCGCACGAGACCGACGTGCCTGCCCCTACTGCCAATGCAACCGCAACTCCGACGACGCGTCCCGGCCGGTCCCTCGTCGCAGGGCCTGAGCGACGTCACCTCCCGGTGACTCGACCACGTCCGAGGCGACAACGGATCGGAGCACCTCCTTTCGGACGGCCGGGAGGAGAAGGCGCCCCCGCACCATGTGCGGGGGCGCCTCACGTGGGGCCGCACGGTTCAGGAACCGGCGGCGTTGGCCGCGAGGTGTGCCAGGAGGAGAGGATCGACGCGGTCGGCGTGCGCGTCGGGCAGCCAGTGTCCCGCGCCTTCGAGTACCTCGAACCGGTAGCGGGCGTCGACCCACGCCCCGGTGCCTTCGGCAGCCGTCCGTCCCAACGCGCCGTCCTGGTCACCCCACACGAACAACGTCGGGACGCGGATGCGGTCGCCGGGGACGGCAAGCGCCTCGGGAAGCGCCCGGTACCAGTTCAGCGCGGCGGTCAGCGCGCCCGGCTCACCGAACCGGGCGACGTAGGAGTCGACGCGGTGCGGCGGTAGCGAGTCTCCGTAGGCACGTCGCAGAGCGGAGGCGTTATCGGCCAGCAGATCGTTCTCCGCGACTCCCGCGGGCTGCCGAAAACGCTGGACGTAGGAGCTGCGGCGGGCCTGGTCGGGATCGGACCGCAGGGCCGCGTCCAGGGCTCGTGGGTGCGGGGTGGACAGGACGGTCAGCGAGGCCAGCAGCTCCGGATGCTCGGTCGCGAAGGCCCAGGCGACCAGACCGCCCCAGTCGTGGCCCACCAGGTGGAACCGTCCGCCGCCGAGGCTCTGGCCGAACGCGAGGGCGTCCGCGACGAGGAGGTCGACGGCGTAGTCGGCCACACCCTCCGGCCGCGCGCCCGACGCATAGCCCCGCTGGTCGACGGCGAGTGCCCGGTACCCGGCCCGGGCGAGGCTGGTGAGCTGATCCGACCACGAGTCGGCGAACTGTGGGAAGCCGTGCAGGAGCAGGACCTTCTCGCCACCGGGCGGACCGGCGGCGAGGGCGGTGTGGACGTGGGAGCCGACGGTGACGGTGGTCCGCGCCATGGCGACGGCGCCATCGGTCCCCGGCCCTGCCGGAGCGGGCGTGCGAGCTTCTTCGGTGTCGGTCTCGTACTGCATGTGACTCATTGCCTTTCGGTCATTGCACGGATGGCCGGGCCGTACGGGTTTCGGGTACGCCGAAAGCCCCGCGCGCGGGTGGCCGCGGGCAGGGAGATCGGGCACGGAACGGAGGCGGATGCCCACGCGTCCCACATCTCGGCCCAGCCGCCCTTCGGGCGGCGCTCCACTCGATCCCACCGCCCTGGCGCGCATGGTCAGGTCCTCCGGGACGACGGATGTCCTCCCGGACGATGGAACCCGCCGGTGCCCTGCTTCGTTGGTGGGCCCCAGGGGTCGGGGGCCGTTGCACCGACCCGTCCAGTGAAACCACCGAACCACCCACGTGGCGTCCTTCGATCGGCCCCAGACGGGACGACATGGCAGGGACCCGCGCGGTCCCCACCGAGCACGACGTCCGGGCAGGGGCCCCCACGGGCTCGTTCAGCGGTGAGTAACCTTCCGGATCGGACGGAACCGCATCGCATCGTCGAGTTCGATGCCGTGGAACGAATGGGGGGTGTGGCGAATGAGGATCCTGTTCCTCTCCCACGACGAGGGGGTGGACGTGTCAGGGGACGCTGAAGGCCTCCTCGCCCCGGCCGGCGCCCTCGTCACAGGGACGGGCGACCTGGGAACCACCGCCTCGGACGCACCGGACTGCGGCGGTACCGAACCGGCCTCGGTCGAGGTGCTGGGCGTCGCCGGCGTCGTGACTTCGCCGAGCGCCTGCGCCGGCCGATCAGCGCGGGCTTCATGCTGTTCATAGGCCCCATCTGCACGTGGGTCTCCTTCGAGACCCTCCAGGGCGACCTGATCACCGGTGACGACCTGATGGACTTCTACTCCGCGTTCATCGGCAGGGGATTCCCCTCCTCCCTGCTCACCGTCCTGACCATTGCCATCGGCTGGGTCGCAGCGCTCGTCCTGCTGCTCGGCTCGATCCCCTTCTCCTTCCTGGCCTCCTACCTCTGTCTCATCAACTGTCTCCGGGTCTCGGACGTGCACCAGCTGCTTCCGGCGCTGCTCCCGCCCCTGCTGGTCTGGTCGCACCTCGCCTTCCAACTCTTCATCGGCCCCGACGTCGCCGCGCCTGCCGAAGTGCTGTACACCTTCCTGCTCGGCGGGCCTCTTTCGGTGACGGCGCTCTCGATCTGGGAGGTACGGCGCCTGGGCAGCCGCCACGGAGTCACGCTGCGCGTCGCACTCGGCCGCTGAACGACCCCCGGCCTTGTAGCCTGCGCGTCACCGGAGTGGTCGGTGCCCGGAGAGGAGAAGCGTTGTTTCGTCTTGAGGCCGTGGGAAAGCGTTACGGCAGGGGGCGTTGGATACTCCAGGACGTCGACGTGTCGGCTTCCCCGGGCGAGATCGTGGCCCTCACGGGCGGCAACGGTTCCGGGAAGTCAACGCTGTTGAGGGTCGCGGTCGGGCTGTCCCGGCCGACGTGCGGCGCCGTGTTCGGAAGACCCGCGGTCGTCGGTTACGTCCCGGACCGCTTCTCCCCGAACG
The DNA here is from genome assembly GCF_042887545.1 of Streptomyces sp. NPDC057939. Classification (NCBI taxonomy): domain Bacteria; kingdom Bacillati; phylum Actinomycetota; class Actinomycetes; order Kitasatosporales; family Streptomycetaceae; genus Streptomyces; species Streptomyces sp. NPDC057939. The sequence goes on along the minus strand of NZ_JBHVPG010000007.1, from coordinate 95,582 downwards.
AGAGCATGTCCGCGATGGCGTACCTGACGCACATCGGCAGGGTGCGCGGCCTGACCACGGCGGCCGCCGTGCGGCGTGCGCACGCCCTGCTGGACCGGTTCTCCCTCGTCGGGGGCAAAGCCGCCCCACTGCGCAGCCTGTCCAAGGGCAACGCACAGAAGGTGGCCCTGGCCCAGGCCCTGATGGTCGACCCGGGCCTGCTCGTCCTCGACGAGCCGTGGTCGGGCCTGGACACCGATGCTCACACGGTTCTGGCCGAGACCATGTCCGAGGTGGCGGGCGCGGGCGGCACCGTACTGTTCACCGACCATCGGGAATCGGTCACCCGGGCCCGCGCCACGCGGACCTACGTCGTCGACCAGGGGCGGGTGACGCCTGCTCCGGCCGAGGCCGAGCCGCCGCAGGCGCTCCGTCCCACGGCGGACATCGTCCTCACCCTCCCCGCCGGGCGGCCCGATCCCCGGAGCCCGGCCTGGGAGCAGTTGGACGGCGTGCTGTCCGCGCACCGAGAGCCGACGGGAGTCACTCTGCGGGTCGACCGGGACGGGTCGGACGCCGTGCTGTTCACCGCTCTCCAGCACGGTTGGTCCGTCGTATGGGTGGCCGAGGGATCCGTGGCCGGCCCTCGCACGCACACCTCCATGCACCAGGACGGGGACAGGCATTGATCGCGCTCATCCGCTACACGTTCGCCATCGCGCTCCATACCCAGCGCTATCTCGCACCGGTGCTTCTGTTCATGGGACTCATGGGCGTGCTGACCGTCAGCGGCAGCGGTCCGCTGCCCCCGGCCTACGCCTCCTCGGCCGGAGCCCTGTTCATCTGCTCGACCTGGCTGACCGTGGCGCTGATGAGCCTCGACGACGCAGCCCAACGGGCGATCATGGTCGTCACCGCCGGCCGATCCCTCAAGGTCCTGCTCGCGGCCATCGGCACCACTCTCCTGAGCAGCCTCGCCCTCATGGCGGTCGGCCTGTTCCTCCCTTTGTGGTTGGGCAGTTACGACGTACGGCCGGTCGACCTCCTGCTGGGCACGGAGGCCCAGCTCACCTGCGCACTCACCGGCATCGCGATCGGCGTGCTGTGTTCCCGACCGGTCTTCCGACGCCAGGGCTACGCCCTTGCCGCAGCACTCGCCCTGCTGATGTTCGCCGTCTTCACCAAGAACCTGCCGCCGGTGAACCAACTGTTCCGACTCATGGCCACGTCGACGAACTCCGGCGAACTCGTCGCACCCGCCGGACGCATGCTCGCCGTCGCCGCCGGTGTCCTTGTCGCGTCCACTGCGCTCACGCACTGCATCGCCGCGCGCAAGGACTGAGCCGAGCAGCTCCTAAGCCTTCCTTTTCCGCCGCGCCAGGGTGACTGCCTGGTGGGCCGACAGCGCGAGGAAGAGCAGTGCGGCGCCGCCGGCCACGGCTGCCACGAGAACACTCGCACCGCCGTCGACGTCGTTCGCAGCGGCGACCGTCTGCGGATCGCCCGCCCGATACCGGACGGCGACCGGCGTGCCCGCGGGATTCTTACCGCCACCGCTACCCGGCGGCAGGTTCGCCACCACGGTGCGGCCGTCGGCCTCGAACCTGACCTTGCACCTTCCCAGCACGCACGTACCCCCCGAGTGCACGGTGGCATCAGCCCGCACGCCGTCGCGCAGGGAACGCAGATGCTGCGCCTGGGGAAGCAGGACCAGGGCCGCCAACGCGCCCAGGAGCAGCGCGAGCAACAAGGGCACTGCGATACCGGTACGGTGCTTCAGGCCGCGTCGGGAAGTGTTGGAGGTGATTGCTTCGACCATGCCGCCCACGCTCTCCCCGTTTCGGTGGGCGCGCCGTGTCACAACGTTGATCGCGCCCGGCTTCGTTCTGCTGAAAACGCTACATCCGCGGGGAGTCGGCGTCATGGGACGAACTCGGCACCCCGGCAGCCGGGGCGACTGCCCGTAATCGGCAGCGAAGGACGTCGGGCCACGGTCGTGGCGTCCTTGGCCTGGAGAGGAGAACCCGTCGGGTCGGCGGGTCGATCTTCGTGACGACGACGGCGATGCTCTCGCCGACCTCGACGTCTTCCACCGGGCTCACCGCAGGGCAGCCCGGGCCTTCTCCGAAGGGGACCAGCCCGGCAATCCCGTCCCCGAGGCCGACGATGATGCCGAAGGGAAGCACCTTCGCGACCGTCCCGCGGAGTTCCTGGCCCACCGTCGTGCGGTCGGCGAAACTCCGGAAGGGGTCGGGCTCCAGTGCCCTCAAGGACAGTCTTGCCTCCGCGTTGTGGGTGTCGAACTGCAGGAACTCGCACGCCACACGCCCGCCCACCCGAACGACATCGGTGGGAGCGTCGATGTGCCGCCAGGACAGTTCGGGAACGACGATGAACCCGACGCCGGGGAAGAGGGGATGGGCGGGCCCGTCGTCCAGGGCCACGAAGACTCCGAACCGCTCGATCGCCGCGACGGTGCCGGACAGGATGTCGCCGCGGCGCAGGGACCCCAAAAACGCCCAGAGTTCAGGGCTCTCGGACTGCCAATTCATAGCGCCACCCTGGCACATGGCATCGCGGGCCGACCATGCCCTCGACGGGCCGCGCCCGCCACCATGCTTCAGCAGCCCGGACCACGATCGGCCGGCGGACAAGTCCAAACCGGTTGGGGACGGGCACCCGGGCCGGCTAGGCTCTTTCCATGGGCGGACCGGTGTTGGTGATCGAGTTGCCGGGGCCGGTCCCACCCACGGGGATCCAGAGGCTCCGGGAACTCCTTGTCCGATCCGCATCCCACTTCGAGGAGAAGCGGGTCGGTGGGTATGACCTGAACGTTCGCGCGGAGAGCCTCGGTGTGGCGGACACGGGGGGCGTCGACGGACGTCGGCCCGTGATGGTCTCGCTCATGGGCCCCGGCATCGGCGACGAGAACATCTTCGAGTCCGAGCACGCCGACGAAGGCGACCAGGAGTCCCTCATCGGCTTCACCCCGACGCACGCCGTCGACGTCATCGCCTGCTGCAACAAGCCGGTCGACCACGTGGTCACGGCCCTGTTGACCGCCGCCGTCATGGACGTGATCGGTGGCATCGCCAATGTCGAACTCCTCGAGGATCAAATCCCGATCGTGACCGGCCTTCCCGGGATCGTCGCGACGCTGACGGACCCGTGGCCCGGCGTCTACGGTTCGGCGGAGTTCCTCCGGGCGTGGGCCCGGCAGCCCGGCTTCCGGCTCCTGAAGTAGTCGCAGGCCCGCCGTCAGGGCTTGAGGATCAGCCGGATCGGACTGCCCTCCTTGTTCTCCAGCGCCTCGACGGCCCGTGCCGCGTCGGCCAGGGGGAAGACGCCACTGACCGACGTGGAGAGATCCAGCCGCCCCCTGCTCACGAGACCGACCAGTTCGGCGAGGTGTTCGGGGCGCGACCCGTAGTGGCCGATGACCTGCTGCCCGAACCGGCAGAACCAGGTGCTGTCCTTGACCGTCAGCGGCTGGTCGGTGAGCCCCACCAGCACCAGCTTGCCCTGGTCCGCGAGACTGCCCAGTGCCTGGTCCCGAGCCGCCGGGACACCCGCGAAGTCGAAGGCCGTGGTGATGCCCTGCGGGCCGGTGACGGCACGGAGCCCGGCGCCGAAATCCGGGTCGGTGGGGTCCAGGGCGGCGTCCGCCCCGAGCCGCAGGGCCCGCTCACGGGCCTCGGCGAGCGGGTCCACCGCGATGACCGGGCAGGCCCCGACCAGACGCAGCAACTGGACCGCGTGGGCTCCGAGCCCCCCGACGCCCCACACGCCCACCGCCTCCGCGGGCCGCACCGCGGCGCGCGAGGTGATCGCCGCCCACGGGGTGGAGACCGCGTCGGGGATGATGCAGGCCACCTCGAAGGGGATCTCCGGGGGCAGCGGCACCACCGCGTCGGCGGCGGCGAGCGCGTACTCGGCCCAACCTCCGTCGCAGTTCACCCCCCGGGTGCAGCGGACCCCGTCGCGCAGCTCGCCGGCCTGGAGGACGACGTGGTCACCGACGCCCAGGGAGGTCACGCCCTCGCCGAGGGCATGGACCACCCCTGCGGTCTCGTGTCCCAACGTCACCTTGTCGCCGACCAGGGGCCGTGGCTTGAGCATGCCCTGGATGAGGTGCACGTCCGACAGGCAGACCCCGGCGGCCCGCACCTCGACCAGCACCTGTCCCGGACCGGGGGCGGGCACGGGTACTTCCTCGACGGTCAGGCCGCCACCTTCGACGGACAGCCGTGCGGCCAACATGGTCTCCATGCTCCGCTCCTTCTGGTTGCGGACGCGCTCGATTCCCCCTCCCCTCCAGGTAAGCCCCTCAGGACGCCGGCGCAAATCGACGGAACGGGGGAGAAGCGGGAGGACGGCGTGTCGTCCCGTCGACGCACCCGGCGCCCGAAGAGCGTGGATCCACTCGGATGAATCGACGGACATCGCATCAAGAAAGCCGGTGTCCCGGCCGATGGCACGAATGCGTGGACGTACAAACGCATGAACGCATGAACCGCGAATGAGCGAGTGCGCGAATGCGCCAATGAGCGACAGCCCTCAACAGATGCGATCGAGAGGTGGAGCATGGCTTCCGCACAGACCCGTCGGCCGGTGTTCGGACCGCGCGCCGGAAGGAGGAAGTGGGTCCTGGGCTGCGCCCTGGCGTCACTGATCGTGACCGTGCCCGTCATGACCGGGACCACGGCCACCGCCGCCCCCCACGGGTCCGTCGCCGCGGGCCACCGTCTGGATCCGGGCCCCGGCGGCCCCACCGACCCGGGCGGGCCCATCGGGGAGACCGTGGACGTCGGAGCGAGTGTCTACGGCACCGAGACGCAGGCCGTCCCCAACGGTATTCCGACCCGGATCACTTTCACCGGGGTCACCTACGACACCGACGCGATGTTCGATCCGGGCACGTCGACCCTCACGGTCAACACCGCCGGCCGCTACCTCATCCAGGGCCGCATCGTGTGGGGCTTCGGCAGCCAGCCGGCCCTGGCGTCCCGCTCACTGAGCATCACCGTCAACGGCGGTGTCTACGCCGAGGACGACCAGGCCATCGGGACCTACGAGAACCCCTCGCAGGCGGTGTCCACCATCCTCCAGCTCAACGCGGGCGACTCCATCGCTCTCAGCGCCTTCCAGACGACCGGGACGACCGCCACCTCCGAACCGGGCTTCGACCCGGGCTCCCAGCAGCGTCTGGCACCCCAACTGCAGGCGGAGCTGCTGCAGTCGTAGCAGGTCGGACTTGACGACCATCCGGCCTGACGACCATCCGGCCTGACGAGTTCCCGGCCTGACGACCTTGCGGGCCGGCGGGCCTCCCGTCCGCCGCAGGTTCGTCAGGCCAGGAGCAGCAAGCAGTCCCAGGGGGTGCGTGCGGGGCGGGTCGGGAGGTCCGCGTACTGCGCCAGGGCCAGGGCCGCTCCGGCCGCGCCCGTGAGGAAACCGCTGTCCCGGTGGCCGTCGGGGCCCGTCCGACGCTCCTCGGCGAGCAGGCGCACGGTCCGTTCGGCGGCCGTGTCGGCGAGCACGCCACAGCGGACCCGCAGCGCGGCCTGGAGCACTCCGGCGGCGCCGTGGCACAGACCGGGCCCCTGCGTGTCCCAGGAGTCGGGAGCCCGGTCCGCGAGTGCCCGCAGCGAGGCCCGTCCCGCGTCCGCGTACCGGGTCCGTCCGATGGCGTTCGCGGCCAGGTCCAGGGCGCGGGCGATGCCCGGCGCCCCGTAGCACCAGGCGTCGCGGCGACCGTCCGGCGGGCCTCCGGGTGCCCAGGGCGGCCAGGACGCGCCCGCCCGGTGGGCCGACAGCCAGTCGGCGGCGGACTCGACCGCGTCGCGCCGGCCGGGTACGGAAACGCCTCCGGACCCGGCGAGGGAGAGCAGGGCCAGCGGGCCGGCGATCCCGTGGGCCATGCCGGTGTCGACACGGGGGTCCGGAGCCCCGGTCGACCTGCCCGGCCGGTTCGACGTTGCGTCGAGGACCATCCCGGTCAGCAGGGTCAGGGCCGCCGTCAGTCCCGGAGCCGCGTCGTCCGCCCAGCCGCCCTCCGACGCTGCGAGCAGCAGCCGACCGATGCCGCTGAGCCCGCGGACGACGTCGTACACCGGAGCCGGGTGCGGCGGCGGGCCCCACGCCGCGAGCGCCTCGGCACGGGCGGACAGCCAACGCGTCCCCTCGCGGACCGCGTCGGCGGGGACCGTGCCCCGGGGCAGGCATCCGGTTCCGACGATCAGGGACGCGGCGAGGCCGCCACGGCCCCGGAACGCGCCGTCCACACCGAGCGAACCGCAGCGACGCAGTGCGGCGGCCGCCGCCTCCCAGTGCGCGAGGGCGCGCGGAACGCCGGCCGGGTCGACCGTGCTGAGGCGGGCATGGAGCAGGGCGGTGCCCGCGAGCCCGTCGCCGAGGGTGTGGACGCGCTCGGCCGGCAGGGTCCGTGCGATCGGGACCGGATCGGCCAGCGCGTCGGCGACCTCCAGTACGGTCGTGGCGGCGCTCTCGCGGACGGCGCTCACCCGGTCACGCCCGGTGCAGGGCGTCCGAGGCGAGGGAGCGTACGAGGCGCTCCGTCGCGGGGTCCGGGCCGAGCAGCCGGTTCACGTGCATGTGGACCACATCGGAGGCGCAGAGTTCCGCGATGCCGGGGGAAGCCCCCGCCGCGGTCGGACCGCCGGCGGGGCGAGCCCCCGTCAGCGCCGCACCGTAGCCGGCGAGCGCGGTGTCACGGGCGAGCCAAGCCCCTCTCAGGGCCGTGCCCCCGACCGTGGGCTCGGGCAGGAGGGCGTGGAAGGGACCGCGGAGCGCCTCGCGGCGCAGGCGCACGTCACGGCTCAGCCCGGCCGTAGCGACGGCCCGCGGGGAACCGTCGGCCACCAGACGGGCCACGGACACGGCACCCGCCGCGGCGAGCAGGATCCGCCGGTCCTCCGCGGGGATCGCGGCGCCGCCGAACGCGTCGGCGTCGAGCGCGGCCAGGGACAGGGCGCTGTCGGCCGCGAACACGGCTTCGGCGGCCGCCAGGCACGCGGGGCCGCCGTACCGCTCGACCTCCGGAACGTACGTTTCCCACCGCGTCGAACCGGCCAGTCCGCAGGCTCGCAGCTCCCGTGCCCAGCGTTCCGCCGCCGGCCGCAGGACGTCCTCCAGGACCTCGGGCCGGCCGCCGAAGCGGACCCTGAGGTGTGGGCCGAAACCGGGGGTCGCGTAGCGGATCCAGAAGCACCGGGCGGCGTCCTGCGCGGGCAGACCTCCCAGGGTGTCGCCGAGCCGGCGAAGCGCGGCGTCCTGCCGCTCACCCGGCACCTGGACGGCCAGCGACAGCCATGGGGCCGTCGCGCGGTCGGGTTCACGGCCGCCGGTTTCGCAGCCATCGGGTTCACGGCCATCGGTTTCATGGCCGCCGGGTTGGCGGTCGCCGGTTTCACGGCCGTCGCGGGCCCGGGAGCGGGGCGCGCAGCGCGGGTCGAGGCGTACCGGGCCGTTCCCGGTCGCGACCCGGCGCAGCGGGATCACCACTTCGAGCAGGTGCGCGCCGTCGGGACCCCGTACGACCGCCGGGTCGGTGGCGGCTCCGAGCGGCTCCAGCACCGCCCGTACCCCGTGCCGTGTCCGGGTGCGCAGGATCTCCCGGTCGCGAGGGTCGTCCAGATCCAGCGGCAGCAACCGGTCGGCCTCCTCCACCGTCACGTACCGGGGCGGGCGCGGCCGGGTGTCCGTACGCCATTCGTCCAGCCGGGCGGCGAACTCCGCCGGTCGGTCGACCGCTTCGGCGAGTGTCCAGGGCAGCGTCCAGCGAGCCGGGGCGAGGATCACGTCCCCGTGCCGGACGCGCGGAGTCGAGGGCAGTTCGGCGTACGGTCCCCACGACCAGGTGCGCCAGGGGCGGGTGCCCGCCTGCCCGAGCAGCCGCAGCAGCCGGACCGGGGCGGGCAGCAGGTCGGGGGTCAGGCGGTGCGGCACGACGGGGACGACGCGGCGGCCGTGCCGCGGCGACCAGAGGACGAGACGGCGCCCGTCGGACGCGACGTACAGGTCGGCGGGGGTGAGGTCGCCGGGCCGCGCCGGGACGCCCACGACGATGCGCGGCCCGGGGGCGTCGGCGGGAGGCGCGAGAGCCGCCGCCGCGGGGGTCAGCGGTCGACACGCGACGCGGGCGACGAGTGCGCCGATCCCGTCCCCGACGGCCCGCCGGTCGGGCGGCGACCCCGGGGCATCGTCCATGAGTCCGAGCGCGGCGAACCGGCCGGCCGCGGAGCCAGCCTCCTGGGATCCCGCGCCCGGGCAGACGGCCAGCCGCAACGGCCCCGTACCGTCGCGGACGACGCGGACGTGGATCTCCGCCGACCGCGGCGGGGGCTCGGTGCGGGGCGAGGCGAGCCGATCCACCAGCTCCTCGGTGAGTACCACCTCGTTGTCCGGCCAGGGATGCGCTGCAAGCCGGGCCAGGGCCGCCCAGCGGCCGGGCGCGGCCTCGTCGGAGGCGCCGAGCCCGTCGCCGGGCTCCGGCGGGCCCAGGCCCGCAGCGGCATCCAGGAGGTCGGTCAGGGGCACCATGCGGTGGATGCCGAACGCCCCGACGAAGCGCCGGTGGTACTCGGCCAGCGGGGGCTTCGTGTGCGCCGTCCGCCACAGCACGCCGGCGGCTTCGGCGGCCTGCTCGGCCAGCCGCCGCGGCAGCACGATGGTGGCGTCGGCCCGGGTGTCGGCCGTCAGGGGCCGACCGCGCGGGTCCGGATCCTTCAGCAACTCCTCCGCCCGGCGCAGCAGTTCGATGCGACGCGTCCCTCCGGGAGGATGCGCGTCGGCCCGCGCGAGCAGGTCGCGGACCTGGGGCAGGACGGACCAGGCGTCGCCGGGGCGCGTGAACGAGGCGATCCGGGCGAGCGTCAGCGACGGCGGCCCGCCGGCGGTCAGGTCGGTCAGGAGGAGACCGGACCGAATCATCTGGAGCAGCACCTGACGGGCGGTGCGGTCGTGGGCCGACCGGCGGTCCGCTGCCCGATCCCCGGCAGGCCGCTGTCCCGTCGGCCGCTGCTCCCTCGGTCGGTGTTCCGTCGACCGGTGTTCTGCCGGTCGGTGTTCCGTCGACCGGTGTTCTGCCAGTCGGTGCTCCGTCGGCCGGTGTTCCGTCGGGAGGTGGTTCGCCGCTCGGTCGCCGGGTGTGCGCTCCGGGGCCGGATCGGTGGTGCCGGCGAGGAGCCCGCGCAGGTGGGCGAGTACGTCGGAGGCCGGTCTGCCGTCCGCGCAGGTTCGCAGCAGCATCCGGGAGACCGGGGTGTCGCGGACGCTGTGCACGCCGACGACGCCTCCCACGGGAGCGTGTTCGACTTCGAACCTGCCGTCGACGGCACGGACGGTGTTGTCGGTGGTGACGCCGACGCGGTCCAGGACGTCCGGGTCGTCGAGCATCCGGTCCGCGATCTGAGCGAGCCAGAGCCCGCTCGGGGCGGTCACGGCCCGGTGGGCCGTGCCCAGCACCAGCCGCTCGGCGCCCGTCGGTACGCGGGTGAAGCGCACGGGTGCGATGCCGCTGAAGACACCGCTGGGCGTGGGGCGGGTGCGTGAGCGGATCTCGTAGGAGCGCAGCGACCGCTCACGGCCGGTGCTCCCGTTGCTCGCTGCACCCCCACGGCCGTCCGTGCCCCGTGGCTCCAGGAGGTCCGAGGCGGCCAGGAACACGGCTTCCTCCAGCAGCCCCCCGCAGGCTCCGGGACGCGCGGTGAAGGGCCTCAGGGGAATGCGGGCCTGTGCGCCCGGCGCGGGGTCGAACACTCGTCGTCGCATGTCGTTCGGTGGTCCTGTCCCTGTCCCTGTCCTGTCGCCAGGCCTCCCCGTGTCACCCCCATCCCAACTCCTCCCCGTCCCTCCTGGTCTCTCCGGGATCGGAGCGCGTGTGCACGGAGCGTGGTGGCGCCGCGCCCCGATTCCCGGAGCCGGCGCCCTATCGGCCGTCCTGCCGCCGACGGTCGGCGCCCGGGTCGGCACACCCCGTGGTCATCCAGTCGGGGATGGACAGGTCGCGGGTACCGGAAGCCGCGGAATCGGCCGCGCGGGACCCCACCGTGTCGACGCGGGGGGCGAACCGGAAGGCCTCGGCCAGGTCGAATGCGTTCATCGGATCTCCTTTCGGCCCGCCGGGGCGGGCAGCTCTCTCGGTGTTCCTCCGCCACGCTAGGAACGGAGGGAGCGCGACGGTGTCCTCCTTTCGTACGGTGAGCCGGATGAGGTCCGCCGAGCGCGCCCCCGTGCGGGTGAGACGTCCGCGTACGGCAGCGGCACGCGAACCCGCACGAGCGCCACTGCGTCGGGCCTGACTCCCGCCCTGACTCCCGCCCTGACTCAGGGACTGACCTCCGGCCTGACCTCCGGCCTGACGTCAGGCCCGACCCCGCCCGGCCGCCCGCCGGAGTCGCCGCGCCGTGGCCGACGGACCCTGCCCGACTTGGGCCCGTTTCCCTCTGTTCCCACCGGCTTCGGTGGTCGGATCATGACGGTCGAGGCGGCCCGACCACCGCCGCACTCGTCATGATCACGATGGAGGGGCCGAATTTGTCCGGCAGCGGCGCGTTCTTGAATGTCACCGGTACGTACGGGCTGACCAGCAGCGAGGGCTACGAGGAGTACCTGGAATCCATCGGCGTCGACCCGGCCGACCGGAAGGCCATGGCATCGTCCCGGCAGACGGTGGAGATCAAGCAGGAAGGCGACCACTACACGCTGACGACCACCACCCCCGCCAGGACGCACGTCGAGCAGTTCACCCTGGGCCAGGAGTACGTGGCGACGTACGACGACGGCCGCCCGTACAAGGGGATCTGCCGCCGCGACGGGAACCGGGTGATCCAGCAGCTCAAGGTCGGCGACTTCGAATCCACCATCGTCCGCCAATTCGCCGACGACGGCTTCGAGATCATGCTCAGGGGCGCCGACACCGACGCCAAGCGGACCTACGGGCGCCCCGGCCCGGGGTGACCGATCCGCCTAGGGCGACTGCCGGCGGCTTTGGGGCGGGCTCGGCGGCTCCGGGCGGACGAAGGGGTCCGATGAGGGGGCAGCTCGGATGCCAGGGCGGGCTGCGGAGCGCCGATGCTCTGCACCGGCTCCACGCCGGCTGGAGCGGCTTCACCTGCCGTCCCGGCCCCGGTCGGCAGGTCCGGTTGCCCTTCGCGGCCGTTCTCCGGGGGCGGGCTCACAGCCCCGCTTGCTCGGTTCCGTAGGGCCTGCGGTGCATCTCGCTGCGCCCCTGATCGATGAGCCGCCGTCCCGCCGTGCGAAGTCGGGGGTCCATCAGCGCTTTGCCGTCGGCCTCCTGCTTCATGCCGCGAAGCACCTTGACTCCGCTGCGGATCTTGCCCATGGGGTTCCTCCCTCGGAACTGATGGTGAGCGCCGGTCCCCGTTCTGTACGCGGTGTGACACTCGTGATGCGTACGGTGCTTCGACCCACGATCGGGCAGCAAGGACATACGTAAACGCATAGGCGTTATTACCGTCACATACTCCGCAAAACGTACACAGGGCAATCGATCCGGATCCGGGGCGTGCCGGCACCGGATTCCTGGGTAGGTCGAGTGACGATGTGGCGGGGCGTCGGGCCCGGCCCGATGGCCCGCCCGGACGATCATGGAGCCGTGCGGACCCCGTCCGGAGTCCCGACCGAAACCGTAGGAGCGAACGGATGCCGAACGAGCGAGCCGGGCAGTTGGCGAGGGCGGAAGACCTCATCGACGTGTCCCGCCTGGTGACCGCGTACTACGCCCTGCACCCCGATACCGCCGATCCGGCCCAACGCGTCAGTTTCGGAACGTCGGGTCACCGGGGCTCGTCCCTCGACACGGCCTTCAACGAGGACCACATCGCCGCGACGAGCCAGGCCATCTGCGAATACCGGGCTCACCGCGGCGTCGACGGACCGCTGTTCCTCGGCGCCGATACGCACGCGCTGTCCGAACCCGCGAAGGTCACCGCCATCGAGGTGTTCGCCGCGAACGGCGTGAGCGTCCTGATCGACGCCGACGACCACTACACCCCCACCCCCGCTGTCTCCCACGCCATCCTGACCCACAACCGCGGCCGTGCCGGGGCTCTGGCCGACGGAGTGGTCGTCACGCCTTCCCACAACCCGCCCGGAGACGGCGGGTTCAAGTACAACCCGCCCCACGGCGGCCCCGCCGGTTCCGAGGCGACCGGCTGGATCCAGGAGCGGGCCAACGAGATCATCGCCGCCGGCTCGAAGGAGGTGCGGAGGATTCCCTACGCACGGGCCCTCGCGGCCGCCACCACCGGCAGGTACGACTTCCTCGGTGCCTACGTCCGCGACCTCCCCTCGGTGCTGGACCTCGACGCCGTCCGCGCGGCGGGCGTACGCATCGGCGCCGACCCCCTGGGCGGGGCCTCCGTGGCCTACTGGGGGCGCATCGCCGAGGAGCACCGCCTGGACCTGACCGTCATCAACCCGGAGACCGACCCCACCTGGCGGTTCATGACGCTGGACTGGGACGGGAAGATCCGGATGGACTGCTCCTCCCCGTACGCGATGGCCTCGCTGATCGAGGGAAGGAACCGCTTCGACATCACGACCGGCAACGACGCGGACGCCGACCGGCACGGCATCGTCACGCCGGACGGCGGCCTGATGAACCCCAACCACTACCTCGCCACCGCGATCGACTACCTCTACCGCCACCGCGAGGGATGGCCGCGAGCCGCGGCCATCGGCAAGACGCTCGTGTCCTCCGGGATGATCGACCGGGTGGCCGCCGACCTCGGCCGCGAACTGGTCGAAGTACCCGTCGGCTTCAAGTGGTTCGTGGACGGACTGGCCGACGGCGCACTCGGCTTCGGCGGCGAGGAGTCCGCGGGCGCGTCGTTCCTGCGCCGCGACGGCTCGGTGTGGACGACCGACAAGGACGGCATCCTCCTCGCCCTGCTCGCCTCGGAGATCCTGGCGGTGACGCAACAGAGCCCCTCCGAGCGGTACGCCGCGCTGACGGCGAAGTTCGGCGAACCCGCGTACGCGCGGATCGACGCACCGGCCACGCGCGAGGAGAAGGCCGTGCTCGGCCGACTGTCCCCGGACCAGGTCACCGCTGACGCGCTGGCCGGAGACCCGGTCACGGGAGTGCTGACGAGTGCCCCGGGCAACGGCGCGGCCTTCGGCGGGATCAAGGTGAGCACCGAACGCGCCTGGTTCGCCGCCCGCCCCTCGGGCACCGAGGACGTGTACAAGATCTACGCGGAGTCGTTCCGCGGACCCGAGCACCTCGCGGAGGTCCAGGAAGAGGCACGCTCCGTCGTCTCGGCGGCGCTGTCCGCCTGACACACCCGACGGTAGCCGGCAGGGCGGCCGGGGCGTCAACGCTCCGGCCGCCCGGTGAGGCGCGAGGACGGCACCGGCACCCCCTGGTCGGCCGGCGAGCCGCCATGACGCAGCCCGACAGACCCTGCGGGCATCGGCCCGACACGCTGAGGGCGACGTCGCCCCCGCCGCGATCCGCAGGGGCGGGGCGACGCCGCGTCCGTGGCGCGGGCGTCGGCGCTTGGTTCCGATCCGTAACTCGTCGGCCGAGCCGGGTGCGGACGCCGTGAGGACGCGCCCGCGCGGCCTTCTGGACACGGGAGCTGGACTTGGCCAGGGTCTGGACTCATGAGTTCCGTGCGCGAGGTGGTCCTGCGTCCCTACGATCCCGGTGACGAGGCGGCGGTGCTGCGGCTGTCGACGGCCGAGGGACTGCCAGGCCAACCGGTACCGGACCCGGCCATGCTCGCCGAGGCCCTTGCGGGCCGTTCCCCGGTCGACGGTGCGTGGTGGGCCGCACTGGAGCAGCCGCAGACCTGGGTCGCGGTGGACCGCGATCGGGCCGTGACGGGTGTCGTGTCGTACGCGCTCCGACCCGAGGACGACACTGGTCAGCTCCTGTGGCTGCACTGCCGAGAGGACGGACCCCTGGCCGAACGGCTGGTCCGTCATGTCCTGAGGGTGTTCGGGGCGCGCCGCGTGGAGGCGTTCCAGTTCGCCTCCGCCCTCTCGCATGGTCTTGAGGCCCTCCCGACGGTCCACCGTCCTTCAACCGCAGCGGCGTTGGAGCGCGCCGGGTTCACCGGCGAGCGGCTGTGGCGGTACATGCGCGCCGCCCTTCCCGCCCAGGGCCTGCCCCGTCTGGCCCACGTTCGTGTGGGACCGGATCCGGAGGGCCGACAGGCCCGGAGACTGGAGGTGGAAGAGCGGGGCCTCGTGTGCGTCGAAGCCGTGGTGGGCCTGCCGCTCCAGGGGACCGCCGTGTTGTGGTGGATCGAGGTGGCAACCGCGGCGCGGGGGCGAGGCCTGGGCCGGGCCATGTTGGGTTCGGCCCTCGACGTGGCGGCCGACCTCGGTGCCACGGAGGTGATCCTCTACGTCGACGACGATGCCGCGCCCGGTGAGGAAAGGGACCGCACGGCGGCCAACGCCCTCTACGACACGTCAGGGTTCGTGGAAGTGGACCGGCTGTTTTCCTACGCCAGGGCACTTACCGTCTGAAAAGCGTCCTCCGGGCGGCCTCCCTGAGCTACGTTCTCCGCGATGACACCTGGGGCCGCGGATACGCCACCGAAGCCGCCCGATACGCCGTCGGCCAAGCCTTCACGGCCGCCGGCCTGTCCCGGCTGGAGGCGATGCACCACCCACAGAACCCCGCCTCCGGCCGGGTTCTGACCAAGAACGGCTTCACCCCCATCGGCACACTCGACCAGCGAGACCACGACGGGCAGATCCGCCCATACCCGGCATACGCCCTTCAGGCGGCCGATTCTTGAAGACGGATCCCTGTGAGGCGCAAGGCGGCAGGCGGTGAGGCCTTCAGGGCCGGGCGGCGCAGGTGACCGTCGGCGCCGGCCCGGATATCCCTGTTCAGCTCCGGCGGGTCAGCGGCCGGCCGGCGAAGCTCACCCCGCCCAGGCCATGGGCCATGAGGTTGCGAATGTTCCCGTGATCGGTGTCGTCCGGGGTCGCCAGCACGCCGCGGTAGTACTCGCCGAATGCCAACAGTGCCTCCTGGTCGCTCAGCCCCTCCAGCAGCGCCAGTCCCAGCGTCTTGCAGGACCCTTCGTTCGTACCTGCCGCGTTTTCCAGGTCACCGTTGCGGAAGGCCTGCGGCTGGTAGTCGTAGTGCGCGGCGACGAACGCCAAGGTGTCGGCGAACTCGTGCTCACCCGACGCAAGGCTTGCCCGCAGCGAGTTCAGATCAGTCATGGTGGTTCCCCTGGATCGAAAGGACGGTCCGAACGCCGTCCGAGACCGCACGACCATACCTCGCCACGGGCAACGGCCAGGAGCCGCGTCGTACGTCCGAACGGTCGGCATTTCCGCAGGTCACCATGTGAGACAGCGCGACCCGCGGAGAGGCCGGCCCGGTCCGACCATCGACCGCGCGCGGTGTTGATTCCCAGGCCGTGGCCGTCCCGGAGACGCCCCCACCGACCGCTGCCCGGCACTCTCCGCCCAGGTGAGGGCGAAGGGATGGCGGGCCGCCCCTGTACCAGGACACCGGGATGCGCGCGGCCCGCACGTCCGATATCAGCCGCATGGACGGCCGATCGGTCCCTGGTTCCCTGCGGCCCGCGCAGGACAATCGTCGTATGTCCCTATCGAACCTCACGCTGCCCGTCGCCATCAGCGCCGTCATGGCCGTGGTTCCCCTGGCACACCACGCGCCCGTCGCGGACACCTCCCCTTCTGCGGCATCGGCCGCCGCCTGCAAGGGGGCCGGGACCTGCTACGTGGACGTCTCCGTCGCCCAGATCTGGGAGACCCCCGAGAAGGTACGGACGGTCGACGCGAAGGCGCTCACCAATCCCGTCGACATCAGGGGCTGGTTCGCCGCGATGGCCCACGACATCAATCTGCGCCGAGACGTTCCGGGCGAGACGCAGGCCCTGTACGGGGGCAGGGTCACCGTGGTGGACACGACGACGAAGGACGGCGTGCTCTGGGACAAGGTGGTGGTCCACGGCCAGCCCACGCCGCGGAACACGGCCGGCTACCCGGGCTGGCTGCCCGACCGGCAGCTGACGAAGCTCCGGAAGAAGGCACCGTCCGGCACGACCGTGGAGCGCGTCACCGGCCCGACGGCCCGCGGCTACGCCTCCCGTCAAGCACTCGCGGCGGGGGCGCCGTCCAAGGGAGGCACCGAGTACTCGTACAACACGGAGTTCGCCGTGAAGCCCGTCGCCGGCGCTCCGTTCATCGTGGAGGCCCGGGCCAACAACGGCACCCCGATCTACTTCCGGCGCGACGACCTCGCGAAGGTTCCGACATCGGGGGTGACCGGCGATGACGTGGTCGCCGAGGCGCGCAAGTTCCTGGGTCTGGAGTACCTGTGGTCCGGCACGGCCGGCTTCGGATACGACTGTTCCGGGCTGACGAGTCAGGTGTACTCCGCCCTCGGAATCACCATCCCGCGCGACAGCCAGCCACAGTTCGACGCGGGCGGCGGTGCGGCGCCTGCCGGCTCGGCCGAGGGCGAGCGGATCACTTCGCCGTCCGACCTCCGGCCGGGCGACATCGCGGGCTTCGGCAGCAGCACCTCGAACGTCACTCACGTGGGCATCTACGTGGGCAGGAACGACAAGGGCGAACCGATGATGATCAACTCCCCGAGGACCGGGGAGAGCGTCAGGGAGGAACCCCTGGCGAACCGCCCGTTCGTGGGCGCGACCCGCTTCATCGCCCCGTGAACCCGCGCCGCCCCCGAACCTCGCGCTGCCGCTGCCCCGTGCGTTGATTGACGTGCGGTGGCACGGCGCGGGCATGTGGGTGAGGTGGTGAGCCGACCCGATCCGGTGACGCTAACATCGGCGCTTCGCCGACCCTTGGAGCTCGCCGCCATGCCGCTGCCTCGTATCGGAGTTGTCATCGTCACCATGGGCACGCGCCCACGGGAACTGGAGGAGCTGCTCGCTTCGGTGGAGATGCAGGACGCGCCGGCGGAGCAGGTGGTTCTCGTCGGCAATTCGACGCCCCTCTCCGACGTGAAGGTGGCGGAGAACGTGACCAAGGTTCCGCTTGAGGTCAATCTCGGTTGTCCGGGGGGCCGGAACGTCGGCTTGGAGATGCTGCGCGACTCCGGCCGGGTGGACGTCGTCATCGAGTTGGACGACGACGGTCTGCTCATCCACCCGGACACGTTCCGAAGGGTGCGGCAACTGTTCGCGTCGGACCCTCGGCTCGGAATCGTCGGATTCCGGGTGGCCGACGAACACGGACGCACCGAGCGCCGCTGGGTGCCCCGGCTGCGCACGGACGATCCGATGCGTCGGGGCCTGGTGACCGCCTTCCTCGGCGGCGGCCATGCCCTCTCCATGCCCATGCTCAAGGAAACCGGCCTGTGGGCGGGGGAGTTCTTCTTCGGACACGAGGAGTCCGACCTGGCGTGGCGCGCGCTCGACGAGGGTTGGAAGATCCTCTACGAACCCGAGCTCGTCCTCCAGCACCCGGCGACATCCCCGGCGCGGCACGCGGCCCACTACCGATTCACGGCCCGGAACCGGGTGTGGCTCGCGCGCCGGCGGCTCCCGGCCCTCTTGATTCCGTTGTATCTCGGCGTGTGGATCTTCCTCACCATGGCGCGCATCGGGTCCCTGACCGGCCTGCGGGCGTGGTGGGGCGGCTTCATCGAGGGCGTCAGGAAGCCGTGCGGCCCCCGCAAGCCGATGAGGTGGCGCACCGTGTGGCGCATGACCCGTCTGGGGCGCCCACCGCTTGTTTGAACGGTCATCTCGGAGATCCCGGCGGTGTGCGTCCCGAGGCACGCAGCACGCGGGCCGCGTGGGCGGTGCGCCCGCTTGTTGCTCGACATCGATCAGCCGGGTCGCCGTTCGGGCGAGCCGCCGACCCCACGGGGCGAGAAACCTGGCGACGGCCGGGCCGAACGTGCCCTATGGTTGAGACATCGACGCGGGGTGGAGCAGCTCGGTAGCTCGCTGGGCTCATAACCCAGAGGTCGCAGGTTCAAATCCTGTCCCCGCTACTGCTCACGAGGGCCCGGATCCCCAACAGGATCCGGGCCCTCGCGCTGTATCCGGCCCACCGGCCCACCGGCCCACCGGGCCCGCCCCAGCGGAACACGGCACCGCACCGCACCGGCCTCCGCCCGGACCCTCCACCCCGCCCAGGGCTCTGCGGGGCGGAGCAACTCCGCGCTCCGTGGCGGACGGTGGGATGGTCCGGGCTCGCCTGCGGATCGGGGTGCGCGGCTACCCTGGTGCGCATGATCACTGATGCGGGGGAAGCGGCGATGAGCGACGACGTCCATCGGCCGATGGAGATCATGATCGGGGGCGGGCCCGCGGCCCTCGCCCGCCCGTCGGGGGCCCTGCTGGTCGACGACCGCGGCAGCCTGTTCCACCGAGGTGTTCTCGCGGACCTCGGACACACCCCCGACCAGCTGCGACGCCTGGACCGCCACGGGTTCGACCCCTATACGTACGCCGCTCCGACCCAGCGCGTACCCGCCATGGCGGTCCGGATGTGGCTCGACCAGCTGGCAACCTCCGGCCCGGTGTTGAACGGCACCGCTGAGCTCGCTGTGGACCAGCAGCGCCGCCTGGTCGCGGTCCTTCACCCCGCGGGGGCCACCGACAGCCTCATCATCGACGTCGAGGGCATACCGACGCTGGCCCCCGGCCTGCCCGCCCAGCTGTTCCCCGGCACCAGCCCCGCGCTGCACTCCTTCGAATCCGCCGTGGGTGTACTGGTGACCGATCTGGTCAGGCTGGGTCCGGCGGCGAGCGAGCCGACGGCGGAACTCGTCGACGTACTGAACCAGGGAGGCGGTCCGGCGGACCTGCTGGCGTTGCTGGACCGCTTCGATCCGGCGCTGCTGGCCCCTTTCACGGCTTCGATCGAAGCGATCCGAGCGATCGCCGCCTTCCTGAGGGCCAAAGCGGACGCCGCCGGCCCGCTCTGCTTCGGTGACATGGTGGTGTACGGGCACCTCGCGGCGACGGCCGCCGACCGTTGGATCGTGGCCGGTGGCGGGGACCATGCCCTGGCCACGGCCGAGGCCCTGCTCACCGGCAATCCGGCCGCCCGGGTCACCGTGGTCGCGGCCACCCTGGAGACAGCTGCGGTCAACACCGCGCGCTACTTCGATCTGTGCAGCCGCCACACCTCGGACGGCGGTGGTGACGGACGTCTGGAACTGCGTACCGGCGTCGAGCCCGGCCCCATCACCGTGACCGGTACGGGCCGCTTCGTCGAGGGTGGGGTGGAGGCCGACGGATACGCCGCGTCGATCGGCCGGGGCCGCAGTTTGCCGCTCGCCGTGGGCAAACTGGCCCGTTGGGCCCGACAGGCCCGGGGACGGGTGGTCGGCACGCTGCTCTTCGACGACGACCTCCAGTACCTCGGTTACCGGCTGCACTTCGCCGCCGAGGGGCTGCTCCGCCAGGTGGACGTCACCGGCGCCGCCTCCTGGTACCTGCCCGCCGACGTGTTCCTGTCGGAGCAGGCCCGCCGGGTGGAACTGATGGGCGAACGCGCCGTGCCACCGGAGACGGGCGGCACTTCCACGGACCTCGCGCCCGTCGCTGAGCAGGCCGCCCGCCTGGCGGCTGCCCGACGCCGAGGGACGGTGCGGGAGTTCAAGAAGGTGCCGGAGCGCTGGGTGCCGTGAGGCGAGCGTCCGCGTGCGGGGAGATGTCGCCGGGTCGTCCATCGCCTCGCCCATGACGATCGCGGGCTCGGGGCCGTTCGGACGGTGTCGCGGTCGGGTCTGCCCCACCCCGTTTCAGGGGGTTCGTCGGAGTGCCTGAGCCCGGCGCCACATGGTCGGCTGTCCGCACGGGATTCGCGTGACGGAAGGTGGACAAGTAAAGCGCAGGATCGGGTACTTGGCATGGGTGGCGGGTGTGGTGCAGTTCTTCGCCATCCACACGATCGCCGAGCAGGCCTGGGTCAGACCGTACAGCTGGGCCCGGAACAACATCAGCGACTTGGGAAACGCCCACTGCGCCCTGCAACCGGACCCTGAACCGCGGTACGTCTGTTCCCCCGAACACGGCCTGATGAACGGCTCCTTCGTGGCCCTGGGAGTGTTGCTCGTCGTCGGGGTCGCCCTGACCGGTGGCCGTGCCCTGTGGCGCGGGGGCAGGGCCGCCGGCGTGGCCCGTCTGCTGCTCGCCACCGCCGGTGCGGGATTCGTGTTGGCCGGGCTGGCTCCGGCGGACGTCAACGAGAACCAGCACGTCCTGGGCGCCCTCCTGATCATGGCGGCGGGCAACATCGGTCTCGTCGTGGCGGGGTTCGCCCTGGCATATGACGTACCGACCCCCCTGCGGTGGGGCACCGGCCTGCTGGGAGTCACGGCGATCGCGGCCCTCGGGCTGTTCCTCTCCCGCCACTACCTCGGTCTCGGCATGGGCGGTATGGAACGGGTCGCGGCCCTCCCGCTCCTGGTCTGGGCGTTGGCCGTCGGCGTTCGCGGCCTCGTCCGGCAGGGGCGCCGCACGCCCGAGGTGACGCCGCGAGAGCGCATCGGCCACGCTGGTTGAGAACAGGGCTCGGGTCCCGGGGCGGCCTCCCTCGCTGGATTCGTCACCGAGCCGGCCACCCCGCCGCTGCCGGCCGGGCGCCCGGTGTCGGCCCACCGACCCTCGCGGCGGGCCCTCGCGACACGAGCAGCCCGCACCCGCCGGTGCGGTTCACGTCGCCAGGGGCCGGCTTCGCCCACCGTCGGGGTCGGCGGGCGCCGACTCGTCGTCCTCACAGTACGGACACCAAGGTGACAGGCGGTTGTGCGTGCGGGTCATCCAGTTGGTGATCGCCGTGAAGCCCAGCCCGAGACCGAGGAAGACGCTCGCCATGCTCTCCGCGTCCTCCATCCCGACCAGTTCGTACAGCGGACGACAGCCCAGGACGAGGAGGGCGAAGTGCGCGGTGGAACCCAGCAGGAACATCGGAAGCGGGCACACGACCGTGTGGAACGCTTTGAGCGCCCATCGCGCGCCGAGGTCCTCCCGGGCTGATTCCCCCGGGTTGAGCGGCATCGCTTTCACGCATTCCGTGCAGGGCGGTCCCCACCGGTGGCGGATCTGCATCAGGGTGGAGGTGGCCATCAGCATCCCGCCGATGGCGGAGGCCACCAGGCCGAGCGTCGTCCGGTAGGTGAGCGCGAGCATCAGCATCGTGACGGCGGCGGCCACGTACCACATGTCTCCGTGGTGACGGTGCCTCACTTCGCGGACGGAGCTGCGCCAGTGCATCATCTCGAGACCCCTTCTGCGGTTCTCCGGGGCGCGGAGGCGGCAGGTGCGGACGCGTGGCCGGTCGTACGCGGCACGAGGCAGACCGTGAGGTCGGTGCCCAGCGCCTCCGCGACCCTGCTCAGGACGTCGAGGCTCGGCAGGTTCCTGGCGGCTTCCAGCCGGGAGACGTGCGGCTGCCGCATACCGGCAGCCTCCGCCAACTGCTTCTGGGACCAACCGAGTTCCGTCCGACGGTCGAAGACCGCCTGGGCGATCCGATAGGCGAGATCGCGGTCGTCGAGTTCGTCGGACTCCTGCTGCTGCTTGCTTGGCATACCGCCAAAGGTATGTATACCTTGGGGCGGACACAAGAGCGGGCGGTGCGCGCATGGTTCACGCCATGCGCCAACACCCCGCTGCAAGCGTTCTGACCGGGGGGAAGAGACGAATGTTCAAGTTCGCTGCGCGGTACCCGAATGCGATCGCCCTGTTCACCTCCTTCTGCGGCGGGTTCACCCTCGTCATGGCGGAGATCCAGGGTGATGTCCGCCCGCTGTGGTGGATCATCTGGGGAGTGTCGCTGGGGATCGTCGTCCTCATGACGATCTCCACCTCGGCGTTGACCCGCGGGTGGTGGAGGCCCCGCCCCCGTGTTCGCGCCTCGGCTTCCGAGAGCCGGGCGAACGGGGTCGGTGACGCTCGATGACCATCGATCTCCTCGTCATCCACACGACCCGCTTGGAGGAGTGCCGCGACTTCTACGCCGGCCTCGGCCTCGATCCCGTACCGGAAAAGCACGGCAACGGCGTCGAGCACTACGCCATGACCCTTGCCGACGGAACCGTCCTGGAGCTGTACCCGGCCACCCATCGGCCCGAAACCGGCTACCTGCGCCTCGGACTGACGGCGCCCGCGGCCGGTGCGGCCGGACCGAAGGCCGGTAGGCATACCCTGACCGACCCGGACGGCCGGACGGTCGTCCTGAGCGTGCCTCAGCCGCACTGAGAAGGATTCTCGCGGACGGCCGGCGGCGGGGCGGGGGTGGAGGAGGGGCGCCGCCGTCGGGCAGGCACTTCATCGCATTGTCGGCCGACGCGGCCCCCGGCGCCGCTTCTCGTACGCCTCCCGGATCCCGCCTACCAGTCCCAGGAGGACGGCCGTACCGACCGCCACCGCGGCCGCGGTACGCATTCCCTGACCGTGGACGTCCCCGGCCGCCCGCGGCGAGACCTTGCCCTGCGGGTCGTGCACCACGGCCAGGGAATCGCCGACTTTCGCAAGCCGTGAGGGAGTGTTCAGGTACTTCGGGCCGCCCGCGGGGCAGTCCAGACGGTGGTCGTACGAGGTCCGGGTCGTGTGGGTCCAACGGCCCTCGGCGTCCATCGAGGAGTCGGTCTCGGTGCGTTCGGTGACCTTCAGCACGATGCAGCTGATCTCGATGCCCCGCTCCTCCAGCGTGCTGTGCCCCACGGACACGAGCGCCAGGACGGCGCCGAGGCCGGCAGGGAGGGCGGACAGCGCGATGAGCGAGGCTCCGCGTCGCGTCGCGACGGCGGCGTGCCAGCCGAGCAGGAGCAGCGGGAGCAGCAGCCCGCCGAGGAAGAACCACCAACTGCCCAGCGAACCGTACGCCGACTCCCGGGCCACCCCGAGGGCCAGGGCCGCGGCCAACGGCGGCGCGGTCAGCGCCACCGCGGTCCGCCGGAGCCCGCGAGCCCATCCCCCTTGCCCGCCCGCCATGGCCACCCCCGTGACTCGTACCTGTGCACTCCAGGTAACCGCGACGGCACGAACACGTAAAGGGCGCAGCCGTGTCACGGGATCCCGTCCTGCGGCAGCAATGGAGAACGCCCCGCATCAGGCCGTCCCCGATCCCTTCAGCCCCGCCAATTGACCTGCCCGTCCTCGACCCGAAGCGCGGCCGGAACATCGGTTTCTTGGAACCTGAGGAAACCGACCCGGACCGCGCCGTTCTCGCGCAGGTGTGATGTGTCGGCCCGTCCGGCCAGCCAGCAGAGCAACTCGCCCACCTTCTCGAACTGGTCGGGGTGTATTTCCTGTCGGGACGTCAGGGACCAACCCTTCCGCGGCAGGTCCGCGCGACTGGCCAGTGCCGAGAAGAGCACACCACCCACGCGCCATGCCGGGCCCTGTTCGGCCAGGAGGGGGTAGGGATCGTCCTCGATCACCGGGGCACCCGAGTCGTCCTCCACCACGACCGGGAAGTCGGTCACGATGGACAGGCTTTCGGGCCGGGGCCCCATCCCCAGGTGCCAGCGCAGGTCGGCGAGTTCGGCCTCGGAGATCTCCTCCCGAAGGTCGACGGCAATCATCAGCTCATGGAAATCACTCACCCGATGAACGCTACGGCTCACCACTGACAGTCCGAGGGGGAGCCGCACCCTCACGCGCACTCACCTCTTGGCGCTCGACAAATCATCGGGCCATGATCAACCGGGTCAACCGAAACGTACGGGTAGGTACTTGATGCCGTTGATGAAATCGGAGCGGAGCCGGCGGACCTCGCCCGTCACCTCGAAGTCCGGTTGCCGGCTGAGGAGTTCACGGATCAGGGCCTTGATCTGCGTACGGGCCAGGCCGGCCCCCAGACAGAAGTGCGGTCCTCCGCCGCCGAAGGCGAGGTGCTCGTTGGGGGTGCGGCGGACATCGAACGTGAACGGGTCGGAGAACACCTCCTCGTCGCGGTTGGCGGAGGTGTAGAACGTGACCACCTTCTGGCCCGCCGATATCGGACGCCCACGCAGGACGGTGTCGCGGGTGGCGGTGCGGCGGAAGTTGTGGATCGAGCCGCCCCAGCGCAGGAACTCCTCGGTCGCGGAGGCCCACAGCGCCTCGTCGTGCGGGGCGGCCGCCAGCTCGGCGCGGGCGGCCGGGTGTTCGGCCAGGGCCAGCACCGTGTGGGAGAGGAGGTTGCGGGTGGTCTCGTTGCCGGCGACGCAGAGCAGCACGAAGAACATGTTGATCTCGTGTTGGGTGAGCCGGTCCCCGTCGACCTCGGCGTGGACCAGCGTGGAGAGGATGTCGTCCCGCGGGTGGGCACGACGATCGGCGGCCAATGCGTCGCAGTAGGCGTAGATCTCGGCGGCAGCGAGGTCGCTGTCGTGCCGGCCGGCGGACAGCTCCGGGTCCTGGCCGCCCGCCATCCGGTTGCTCCACTCGAAGATCAGCTGTTCGTCCTCGGACGGCACGCCGACCATCTCGCAGATCGTCTGGATCGGCAGCCTGGCAGCCACCTCGGGGACGAAGTCCATCTCGCGGCCCGGGACGACGGCCTCCTCCACCAGGCGGGCGGCCCGCTCGCCGATCCTGGCCGCCAGGCGGCGTACCACTCGGGGAGTGAAACCCGCGCTGACCAGGGCGCGGTAGCGGGAGTGGCGCGGGGCGTCCATACCGAGCAGGACCAGGCGCAGGCTCTCCAACGACTCCGGGCTCTGGTCGCGGACCATGAACGAGCCGAGTTCGGTGGACCAGAGCTCGGGGTCGCGGCTGACCGCCTTGACGTCGGCGTGCCGGGTGACCGCCCAGAAGCCCTGGTGGCTGCCGGGGCCCGGGATCTCGTGCCAGTGGACCGGGTCCTCACGGCGCAGCCTGGCGAACTGCTCGTGCGGGACCCCGGCCGCCCAGGTGTCTTCGAGGAGGTCCACTTCACCGGTGGGTATCACGCGTCCACGTCCCTTCGGGAGTTGCGGGAGTTGCGAAAGTTGCGGGGCTTCGGCGGCGTGGGGACGTCCGGAGCCGGGGCGGGCGCCGCGAGCAGGACGCCCAGAGCGTCCACGACGAGCGAGTCGGGGACCGCGCGGGGGTCCAGGCGGTGCTGCATCGCCAGACCGAGCAGCAGTCCCAGGATCAGGGCGCCTGTCTCCTGCGGCGGGCGGGCCGGCGGGGTTCCCGCAGCCTGGGACCGCTCGGCGTGTCCCTCGCCGAGCCGGGCGCGGACCTCGGCGTAGCGGTCGGCGAGCCGGGTCCCGACGAGCGGGCCGCGGGCGCCGTGCAGCCAGAGTTCGGCTTCGAGGAGCAGCCAGGAGTCGCCGCGCTCGGGGTGCGGGCGGGTCAGGCTGCGCCACATCGCGGAGTGGTGCACGGAGGGGTCCTCGCGGTCCGCACTCGCGGCCATCTCCGCGGTGAGATCCTGCGCGGTGCGCTCCTTCCACACCTCCAGCAGGGCCAGGAGCAGACCCTCCTTGCCGCCGAAGTGGCTGTAGAGGGCGCCGGTGGTCCGCCCGGCGGCGTCGGCGACGGCTTCGGCCGAGACGGCGTGGTAGCCGTTGTGGGCGAAGAGTTCGGCCGCCGCGTCGATGAGCCGGCCCCGGGTCTCGGCCTTCCGCCGCTCCTGCCGACCCGGCTCCGCGCCGCCCGACGGCGTCCCGGTCCCGGGGCCGGGCCGGTCGCGGGGCGGGTCGTCGGGCGATCGGGACGCGGAGGGCTCGGCTGCGTGGCGGCGCGGGGTCATGGCGGCTCCCGGGACTTATATCGGAGTTCCGATATAAAGTTGCGCCCCAACCTGACGGATCGTCAATCCCCGTGCAGCGGAAGTCGGTGCCGGTTTCAACAGGGCCGCCGGGCCGCCGAGATCAACCGAGCCGCGGACGCCGCGCGCGGCGGCGCGAAGAAGCTCGGGCTGCGCTCACGGACGCCGGATCGAGCGGCATCACCCGAACCTGCGCCGGACCCTGCGCCGGACCCTGCGCCCGAACCTGCGCCCGGACCTCCACCCCGACCACCCGGCGCCCGAACCCGCCACACAACCCTGCGCCCGGGTACCTCAGGGAGCGGGCGTGAACTTGGTCGCTGCGGGCGCGGCCGCGGCTTCCTTCACCACCTTCATGCCGCCCGGAACCCCCGCGTCGGGCTTCAGGATCACGCTCTGGCGGGTGGAGGGCGCCTTCGGGTCCGAGAAGTCGTGGGTGATGCCGAAGCCGTTGTCGTAGGACTTCAGGCTCAGGAGCGCCGCACGGATACCTTCCCGGGTCAGGTCCTTGTCGGCGCAGGCCTTCTTCAGCACTTCGCCGAACAGGGCGCCTGCGGTGAAACCGGCCACCACGCCGTTGTCGAGCCCCGAGTCCGGGTACTCCGCCTTGTACGCGGCGGCCAGCGCGGCCGGGGCCGCCTCCGTGGATCCGATCGGCAGGGCGGAGGAGGCGACGTAGTAGTCCTTCTGCAGGGCCGCACCGGCCGGCGTCGCCAACAACTGCGGGGCGAAGGCCGAGTTGTTGCCGACGATCGGCACGTTCCAGCCGCCCGCCGCGGCCACCCCGACGAGCGAGGCGGCCTGTCGGGGCCCGGCACTGATCACCACGGCCTTGACCCCGGCCTGCTTGAGCGCCGCCACCTGCGCCGTCATGTCGTTGTCGGTCGGCTTGATCTTCTGCTCGACGACGGTCAACCCGGACTCCGCGGCCACGGCCTTGGCCCCGGTCAGCGCGTTCTCGCCGTAGTCGCCCTCGAAGTACACGTGCCCGATCCGGTCGCCCGAGGCGATCCGCTTCTGGTCCAGGAGGAAGCCGACGGCGTTGATGGTCTCCACGTCGTACGTCGCGCCCACCGTACGGATGTACGGGCTGCCCAGCAGCGAGGCGGACCAGGCCTGCGGGATGACCAGGCCCTTGTCCCGGCCGTCGATCCGCTCCTTGACCGCCGAAACGAAGGGGGAGCCGATGAACTGGGTGAAGCCCAGCACCGTGGGCTCCAGCTCGGTGTAGGCGGCGAGGGCCTTCTGCGGGTCGTAGCCGTGGTCGCGCACCGTCAACTCGATGGTGCGGCCGCAGATGCCGCCGCCGGCGTTCGTCTGCTTCGCCCACAACTGCTGGGCCTGGGTCACGCTCTTGCCGAGGGACGCGTAGACGCCCGTCATGTCGGTGAGCGAGCCGAGCCGGATGCTCTTGTCGCTCACCCCGACCCCGGCCTTGACCCCGCCCGCGGCCGGCTTGTCCCCGGCGGCGCCCCCGTCGGGCTTGGCCTTGCCGCTGCACCCGGCGGCGCCGGTCAGGACGAGCGCGGCCGCCATGGCCGCGGCAGAGAGCCTTCTTCTGTTCACGTTCGCTCCTTCGGGGGTGTGGTGCGCTTCCGGACGTTCCGGGCGATGCCCGTGAGGCCGCCGGGCAGGAACAGGACGACCGCGACGACCGCCGCGCCGTAGAGGTAGCGGGACGCCTCGCCCGGCGACACCCCACCCGTTCCGGGTGCGGACACCAACGGGAGGGCGTCGCTGTAGCGGGTGAGCAGCTGGGGCAGCAGGGAGACGAAGACGGCTCCGACGACGGCGCCCCGGACCGTGCCCAGACCGCCGATCACGATCATGGCCAGGTACTCCAGGGACAGGACCATGCCGAAGTAGTCGGGCACTGTGCGCTGGAAGATCAGGGCGAGCAGGACACCGGCGAGCCCCGCGTACATGGACGACAGGACGAAGACGGCGGCCCGGTAGCGGGCGACGGCCACCCCCATCACCCCCGCGGCGATGCTGTGGTCTCGCAGCGCGTTCATGGCCCGCCCGGGCCGGCCCCGCAGGACCCCGCGCGCGAACAGGGCGCCGCCGAGGAGAGCGGCCAGGGCCAGGTACCAGAGCTTCTCCGCGGAGTGGAAGGGGACGGAGGCGATGACGGTCTCGGTGTCGTCGAAGGTGAATCCGAAGAGGGACAGCGGCTCCACGGCGCGCCCGTTGAAGCCGCCGGTGAGACTGGTCGCGTTGAACAGCAGGTGCTGGCCGATGAAGATCAGCGCGAGGGTGGCGATGCCGAGGTACGCCCCGCGCAGGCGGCCGGCGATGGGGCTGAAGAGACCGCCCGCCGCCCCGGCGAGGGCGACGGCCAGGGCGGCGGCGAGCCAACCGGGCAGTCCGAGCCCGACCGTCGCGTGGCCGCCGGCCGCGCCGCCGTCCCCGGCGAGCGCGCTGTACCCGTACGCGCCGACGGCGAGGAAGAAGGCGTGCCCCATCGACAGCTGACCGGTGGCCCCGGTGAGCAGGTTGAGCCCGATGGCCCCGATCGCGGCGGCGATGGCGAACAGCCCTGCCTGCAACCAGAACCGGTCGAGGTAGAACGGCAGCGCGAGGAGCACCAGGCCCGCGGCTGCCGCCGACACGCCACGGACGTTCACCGACCGCGACCGTCCACCCGCCCCGGATGCGACGGCCATGTCGCGGCGCACGGCGCTGCGGGTCTCAGACACGGGCGAGCTCCTTCGTGCCGAGGAGGCCGGCGGGGCGGACCAGCAGGACCAGGACCATCACCAGGTACGGGGCCAGGTCGCCGATGCCGCGACCGAGGAAGGCCAACTGCCCCTGGTAGCCGGTGGCGAGAGCTTCGGTGACTCCCACGATCAGACCGCCCGCCAGCGCGCCCGAGGTGGAGTCGAGACCTCCGAGGATCGCGGCCGGGAAGGCCTTGAGCGCGGCGAGGGAGGTGGCCCGCTCCAGACCGGGAGTGGGGAAGACCGTCAGGAAGAGCGCGGCCACGGCGGCCAGCGCTCCGGCCACCGCCCAGGCCGCGAGCGAGACCCGACCCAGCCGTACGCCCATCAGCGCGGCCGTCTCGGGCCGCTCGGCGGCGGCGCGCATGGCCACGCCCCAGGAGGTGTGGCGGAACACGAGCATGAAGACCGTGATCAGCAGGGCGGCGGCGAGGATCGCGGCGATCCTCGTCTGGGGCACCGTGACCGGCCCGAGGTGGACGACGCGATCGCCCCACGGATCGCCGAGCGAGAGCACGTCCGTGCCGATGCGCCGGGTGAGGTCGGTGATCAGGAGGATGTCGACGCCGATGGTGACGATGGCCAGCACGCTCTGGTCCTGACCCCGGTAGCGCCGCATCACGAGGAACTCGATCGCCGACCCCACCACCGCCGCCGCGAGGACGCCGGTCAGCAGGGCGGGCCAGAAGCCCAGTGCCTCGTGCAGCGTCGCGGTGACGTACCCGCCCGCCAGCAGCAGTGACGCGTGGGCGAAGTTGACCACCTCGGTCGCCTTGAAGATGACCACGAAGCCGAGGGCGATCAACGCGTAGACGGAGCCCATGGAGAGCCCGCCGAGGAGCAGTTCGAGGAAAGTGGTCATGCTGCCGGCTCCTCCTCCCCGAGGTACGCGCGGACCACCGCGGGATCGTTCTGCACCTGCGCGGGAGTTCCGCCGCCGATGCGCCTGCCGAAGTCGAGTACGGTCACCGCGTCCGCGAGCCGCATCACCACCCCCATGTCGTGTTCGACCAGCACGATCGAGATGCCGAGGCCGTCGCGCACGCCCGCGATGACGGCCGCCGTACGTTGCCTCTCGTCCGCCGTCATCCCGGCGACGGGCTCGTCGAGGAGCAGCAACCGCGGCTCCATGCACAGCGCCCGGGCCAGCTCGACGAGCTTCTGCTTCCCGTATGGGAGGGAACCCGCGGGCGCCGCCAGGTCCCCCTCCAGCCCGACGAACTCGGCTATCTCCCGGACCCGTTCGCGATGCCGGCGTTCCTCCCGCGCGGCCGCCGGCAGCCGCAGACCCGCGGCCAGGAACCCGGAGCGCATCAGCCGGTGCCGACCCAACAGGAGGCTGTCGGCGACGGTGGTGTGCGGGGGCAGCGCCAGGTTCTGGAAGGTGCGGGCGATGCCGAGGTCCGCGACGGCGTGCGGAGCGAGGCCCGTGAGCTCGGCGTCGCCGAAGCGGACGCTGCCGGCGGATGCCCGGTACACGCCGGACAGCACGTTGAAACAGGTGGACTTGCCCGCCCCGTTGGGCCCGATGACGGCGTGGACGCCACCGGGTTCCACCGTGAAGGACACGGAGTCGAGCGCCGTCAGGCCGGCGAAGCGGACGGTGACGTCGGTGACGGTCAGCGGCGGGGGAGGGGACGGCTGCGCGCTCACGCCGACCACCTGCCCAGCTCCCGCCGCTCCCCGACGGGAGCGGGTTCCGATCCGTCCCCGTCGGTGATGCCGAGGTAGCGGCGCCGCACCTCGTCCGAGGCGGCCAGCTCGGCGGCCGGGCCGTCGAGGGTCACCTCGCCGACCTCCAGGACGTACGCGTGGGAGGAGAGCCGCAACGCCAGTGCGGCGTTCTGCTCGACGAGGAGGACCGAGGCGCCCGAGGCGTTGATCTCGGTGATGGTCTCCGCGATGGTGGCGGCCATCCTGGGCGCCAGCCCGAGGGTGGGTTCGTCGAGCAGCAGCAGGCGTGGACGGGCCATCAGGGCGCGACCCAGGGCGAGCATCTGCTGCTCGCCGCCGGAGAGCAACCCGGCGCGCTGCCGCGCCCGCCGGCCCAGTACGGGGAACAGCTCGTGGACCCGGCCGAGGGAGCGGGCGGTGTCGGCCCGGGATCCCGCCCGGCCGCCCAGTGCGCCGGCCCGCAGATTGTCCGCGACGGTCATCCGGGTGAAGACCTGTCGCCCCTCGGGGACCTGCACCACTCCCGCGGCGACGACCCGGTCCGGACCGAGCCCGTCCAGCGGCCTGCCGTCGAAGGTGATGCTCCCGTCGGTCACGGCGCCGCGGTGGAACCCGAGCGTCCGAGACACCGCGCGCAGCAACGTCGACTTCCCCGCGCCGTTCCCGCCGAGCACGACTACCACGGCGCCGGCCGGCACGTCGAGCGACACCGAGCGCAGGGCCCGGACCGGCCCGTAGCCGACGGACAGCGCGCGCACCTGTAGCGAACCCACGTCCTCCTCCTTCCTCCGAACGGCCACCGACGGCCCCCAACGGCCCCCAACGGTCTTCCGAGGGGCCTCCGCAGGGGCTGTGTACGGCCTGTGTGCTGGCGCACACCCCAACACCGGCCCGGGGCGCCCGTCCACGCCCGGATGCGGAATCGCTGCCGATGACCAGCCGGAACCAGAACGCGTTGTGCACCTGCACAGACCTGATGCGCGCGCCCCTGACGGCAGCGGCGGCGGATGACATTCTCGGCGGCCATGGGCGGCGGACGCAGAACGCGCACGGAAGAGGAATGGTCGGTCCTGCTGTCGGCGGCGGACGTGCTGATCGCCGACATCCCCGGGCTCACCGACCACCTGATCGAGGATTTGGCGAAGCACTCGCCGCTGTTCGACCTGGCCGTTCCGCGGGACGAGCACTGGCAGCAGATCAGCGAGGCCATGCACTACGGGATCGAGGCCTTCGCCGCCCGCCGGTCGGCGCCCCGCAAGGACCTGGCGTACGCCGAGGAGCTGGGACGCCGGCGCGCCGAGCAGGGCCTCCCGCTGGACCTCCTCCTCTACGCCTACCGCCGGGCGGGGCGGCTGACCTGGGACGCGCTGCTGGACATCGTCACCGAGAAGGACCCGGAGGCGCTGCCCGTACTGGCCCGCGCGGCCGGGGCCATGTGGGCGGGCATCGAGCAGCAGGCGACCGCGACCGCCGAGGCCTACCGCACCGCGGAGGTGGAGATGCGCCGGCGCAGTGACGAGAGGGTGCAGGCCCTCCTGGACGCCCTGCTGGAGGGGGACAGCGCGCCGGCCCTGGCCGCCCAGGTGGCACTCGCCCTGGACCTGCCCGAACAGGGACGGTACGTGGTGGTGGTGCTACCGGCGGACCGGGGCGAATCGGTGCACCGGGTGGCGGCGGCGAAGGGGATGAGACTGTTCTGGCGGATGCGCACCGAGCGGGAACTGGCCGTGGTGGCGTTGGGCGACTCCTCACCGGGCGACCTCGCGGCGGAGCTCGCGGACCGCTGTCCGGGACCGGGCGGAATCAGCCCGGTGGTGGGGGGTCTGACCGAACTGGGCAGGGCCCGCCGACTGGCGGAGACCGCGCTTCGCACCTGCGGGCAGGAGGAACGGGTACTGGTGCAGCTGGCCGACCGGCTGCCCACCGCGCTGGTGGTGCGCCAGCCCGAACTCTCGGCGGAACTCGTCCACGCGGTCCTCGGCCCCCTGCTGGACCTCGACCCGGCGGACCGGGCGATGCTGCTGGAGACCCTCGACGCGTGGCTGGCGGCGGAGGGCTCGGCGGGCCGCGCCGCGAGCCGGCTGTACTGCCATCGCAACACGGTCTTCAACCGGCTGCGCCGGCTGGAACACCTGACCTCGACGTCCCTCTCCCGTCCCCGCGACCTGATCGCCCTCACCCTGGCACGGGACGCGTACCGCCTGTCGGGCGGCTGACCGGGCGGGGACCCGCGGCGCCGTGGCGATGCGGGCCGGCGGACGCCGGTGCGGGCCGGTCCGCGCCAATGGTGTCGGATGTGCCTGTCAGTTGTGCCCGTCAGTTGTGCCTGTCGGCGTTGCCGGAGCGGGCCCCTCGGGATTCCTCCGACACGGCGGCGTCGTGGCCGTCGGCGTCGGTGAGGTAGTCGAGGGTTCCGGTGAGGTGCAGGAGGCGTTCGAGGCGCAGGGGCCGGTTCTCCAGGTGAAGCCGGATGCCGGACGCGTCGGTCTGCCGCCGGATCATCAGAAGTTCGGCCAGTCCCGTCGAGTCGACGTCATCGACGCCCGTGAAGTGCAGGCGGAGCTCGCGGAGGCCGGGATGCTCGACGAGAACACGGCTGACCGCGCCCAGGAGGACGTGGGCGGAAGTGTGGTCGAGGTTGCCGGACAGCTGGACACGGACGATGTCGTGAGCGACGGCGCACGACACCTGGAGCGGGCTGTGGGGCACGGTGCTCATCGCGAGGTCCTGGTGGGGTCGAGGGTGAGGAGGGCCGACGGCTGCGGGCGGCGTTGCGGCCGCCCGCGCCCTGTGAGGGGGTGCCGGCGCGGCGGTGGCGGCAGGTCGGGGAACGGGGTTGCGTCGCGCGGGGGAGCGAGGGCCGGGGTGGGCAGCGCGACAAGGGAGCGGGCCCCGACGGAGGCGCGGGTCGCGAGGAGGACGCGGGGTGCGACGAGGTCGAGCTGGGTAACGAGGGCCACATTCCTGCCTTCCGTCGGGTTCCGACCGCCTGCAATTACGGAGTGTTGCCGCAATACGGCCCCACAAACGCGGTGTGTCATTTCCACGGTTGCCCCGCCGCCCGACAGCACCCGCATCAGCACCAGGGGACGCGGGGGGAAACGCCCGTCGCCTGCGGCGGCACACCGCTACGACGCGACTCCCGTCCTCCGGAGCCCCAGCAGCATCACGCACACGCATGCCGGGACAACGAGGTGCCGCCGCCGCCGGTCACCCACCCCGGCAGACCGGCGGAGGTCGGCCGGCTCCGGAGCCCGGGCCCCATCCGGCCGGCCCGGAGCCCGCGCCCCTGCGCCCCGTACGGCCCCGGCCCGCCCCGAGCCCGCGCCCCGCCGGCCCGTGCCGGGCGCTGTTCGGGTTCTCGGGCGCGGATCAGGGCCCTCCGCCTCCGGGGCGCGCCCGGTTCAGGCCTGGGTCGGGTCCGCAGGGATCGGGTGCACTTCGACCGGGTCGTTGCTGGGCTTCCCGCCTGCTCCCGGACACGCGGACGCCCGTGCGGCGATCTCCAGGGCGCGGTCCTCGCTCTTGACGTCGACCACCCAGTACCCGGCCAGGATGGAGCCCGGGTGAGCCGGACCGTCTGTCACCTGAGGGCGCCCGTCGCTTCCGGCTCGTACCGTCCTGACCAGGGAGGGCCCGCCGAGGCCCTGCCCGTCGACCCACTCCCCGGCGGCGGTGAGGTCCTCGTTGAGGGCGTTCATGTGGGCGAACATGGCCTCCATGTCCTCCTTGGAGTATCCGGACATGACGGCGT
Organism: Streptomyces sp. NPDC057939; assembly: GCF_042887545.1. Lineage (NCBI taxonomy): Bacteria > Bacillati > Actinomycetota > Actinomycetes > Kitasatosporales > Streptomycetaceae > Streptomyces > Streptomyces sp. NPDC057939. Next base: position 61,736 of record NZ_JBHVPG010000007.1, on the reverse strand, counting down.
CCCACTGATCGGCGGGCACGTTCATCTGGATCATGTACTTCATCTTCTTCACCCTTCCAGGGCGGCTGATGGGCATCTCGGGCTTGCATAGGGTTGGACCGCCGCATGCCGCAGAACTCATCGGTGCCCGGGCATCGAATTCCCGCGAACCGGCACGTGCCCCCGGCCGGGAGGCCGAGCGCGGCGGCGACGCCGGGAGGACGGTGCCGGTACGGCCGCGGCATCGAGGTCACCCGGACAGGGGCGCCGACGGGCACGCCGACGCCAGGCACCGTGAACCAGAGCCGGCCCCGCGATCACTCCGAGGTACTGAACGACGACGACGGCCCGGGTGGCTTCGACGGAGACGAATGCTCGTCGGCGGCTCGATTCGCGTACCGCCGGGGCCACCAGGCCGTTACCCGTGGTGGTCGCCAGGTCCTGCGCGAGCCCCGTCACCGCCTCGTCGATCCCACGGTGGTTGCGGGGCCCAATTGCTGCGGGATGTCCCCAGCAGCATCCAAGTCGTCACGGAATTGCCGCACTTCATACTGTCCGCCTGTCGCCGGTGCACCGACGGGCCCGCCTTCGCCGAGCCGGGTGGGGCGCTAATACTGAACTGTGACGGGACCCGATCATCCCGGCCTGAGTACGCCCCGTGCGGTGACCGCCGCGCGCAGGTCTGCGGCCATCGCACCGCCTGGTCCGGCGACAGGGCAAGGACCCCGTTCTCCGTCATCAGTGCGTGGAACTGCTGCTCGCGGTAGCCAGGTACGCACAGACGAAGCACGGGCCGGTCCGGGTCCGCTCCACATAGGCCTCAAGGTCCATTGACTGCCTGTCCGTTGACACCGGGGCGCCTCTCGGTGGGGAGTGAACCCGTCTGCCCCAACCCCCGCGACACCCACCAGCACGAAGGAACGCCCATGGCTGGGCGAACTGGACGACCGGAATCGATCGGTTAGCCTGCCGGCATGTCAGTGAACATTGGATTCAATCTCCGGGTGTCGAACGTCGTCGACGAGGCACAGGCGCAGGCGATCGTCGGGGAGATCCGAGAGTTGATGCGGGACGAGAGCATCGCCGACCAGGTCCGGGTGGCGGTGGAAAAGGAGGGTGATGGCTGGTTCGTCGAGGGGCAGACCGACTTCCCGATCATCGTGAGCCGCTCCTACCTCTGGTGCCCGAAATTCGAGGAGTCCGTCGCTTGGTACGTGAAAGAGGTGGCGCCGTCGGCGAAGGTGGTGCTGGACTGGAACTATCCGGACGAGGAGCACTGACGGTCACAGCCGTCAGCGCGTCGGGCCACCCCGGGAGGTGTCTCGGGTGCGATGAACCCGGTGAACCGGGCATCCGGAAGGGCGAATGGCTGCAAACTGCCCGGACGGGAGTGGTGTCAGAAGGCCGGTCCAGGTTTGGCCCGTGAATCACAGCGGTTCCAAGGACGGTGAGCCCCTCGAAGCCGACTTGCCGCCCTACCGGGTAGTCCTGGCGGAGACTGATCGGGGTTCGTTCGAGACGTCCTCCGGGAACGGTGAACACCTTCCCGAAGTCCTGGCGCGGTTGCTGGAGCCTGATCCCAAGGTGCAGGTCGCCGCCTTGTCGGAACTTGGCGAGTTGGTCGGTCACCAGCACACCGTCTACGAAGCGGCCGCACCGGTCGCCATGTACGTCGCCGGCATCCTCTCCCACCCGGCGGCCATGACCCTCCGGCCTTATCGGAACGTTCCCATCCGCGCGACAATGTTGAACTGGCTTGCTTCCACGGCCTACGACGCCTCCGACGAGACTCTCGATCGCATGGAGCAGTACTTCCCAGGCTGCCTCACCCCCGACACCATGGCGGCCTTCCGGGACCTGCGTCCGATGCTCCATCGTGCCGTCGCGCCGTTTCTGCGGGACAGCCACATGGACGTGCGCGAAGCCGCCGGCGTCGCCGCGCTCATCCTCACCGAACACCCCGCGCTTGCCCGGCGTCGCGATCACCTCGCCGGACACGCGCGCCGCATCCTGGAGACCAGCAGCGACAGTTTCAACCGGCACGTTGCCTGGAAGTGCCTCACGGCATGGGGCCACCAGGTCACCGCCATTGACCCTCTCCAGGATGAGCCCGGGGACTGCGGTCCCCACAGCGATGGCCGCGGCGATCTCGTGCCCCCCTTCTGACGGAACGAAAAGCGCTCCCGCCCCATCCGTTCCTGATCAACCGGCGCGCTTGATCCGGTCAAGGGGTCTGCGTCGAGCATGAGGTTGGCGGGTAGCGGGACGCGGCCGGCTGAGGAGGCGCATGCGACAAATCCGGCGACATCGGTGGTCACCTCCGGGATACTGGGCGCCCATGGATGAGGTCGAGGTCATCGTTGCCCATTCCGCGCGCGCGACCCTGCGCGTCGGCGACGTGTTCCTGAAAGTGGACGCCGATCGAGCGCGCATCGACGTCGAGGTCGAGGCGATGTCCCTCGCGCCGATCCCGACCCCGGAAGTCCTGTGGCGCAAGCCGCCCGTGCTCGCGCTCGCTGCGCTCCCGGGGGCGACTCTCGGGCGCCTCGGTGGGCCGTCGACCGGATCGTCGGCGGCGTGGGCCGCGGCGGGCGCCGCCATCCGTCAGTTGCACGACGCGCCGCTGCCGCCCCGCCCCGGCCGGGCCGGACGGAGCATCGTCGCCCTGGCGACGGAGCTCGACGACGAATGCAGGTTGCTCGTGACAAACGGCCTCCTGCCCGCTGACCTGGTCACCCGTAGCCGCCGGGTCGCCGAGGCCGCGCTCCGACCCTGGACTCCGGCGTTCACGCACGGCGACCTTCAGATCGCGCACGTCTTCGTCGATGGCGACGAAGTCACCGGCATCATCGACTGGTCCGAGGCGGGACGGGGTGATGCTCTGTACGACCTCGCCACCTTCACCCTCGGACACGAGGAGCACCTCGACGACGTCCTCGCCGGTTACGGCGCCGACGTCGACCTCGACGTGATCAACGCGTGGTGGTCGTTGCGGAGCCTGTTGGGAGTCCGCTGGCTGATCGAGCACGGCTTCGACCCGTTCGCGCCGGGCTGTGAGGTCGACGTGCTGAGATCCCTGGTGTGAGGCCGCGCGCGTACGTCTGCTCCGTATGCGTTCCGGCGCATCGAGCGGGCCGTGCCCTCCGGCGATCGTCCACCACCTGCCGGCGACGACTGCGCACCGGACCCTGTTGAAAGTGGGGGATCGGCGCGCACGGACACCCTCTCAGGCTGGGCATCAATCCCATGAGTTGAAGAGCACTCCGCCCAACGTGGCGATGCCGTAGGAGCGAATCCGGCGCCACTCGCCCCGAGTGAGCACCGAAGTGTCCATGGAGGAAAGAGGCGTGGCGAGTTGCTCGTAGCTCAAAACCGCGAAACCTGCCTCGGTGAAGGACGATGCCCATGACGGAGGGTGGAGGAATTCCTCCGCGTACCAATTGCGACGTTCTTGCGCGAAGGCGATCCATGGGTGATGGCCGTGACACAGAACGACGCTCTCGCCCGTGCGATCCACGACCGATGCGGTGTGGAAGGTTCGCGGGTACGTCTGGACCTCCATCTCGCCCACCTGGCCCCCGACGACTCGGGCAGCGGCGAACAGAGCGCTTCGGAACGCCCGCAGGTCGGTATCCGGAAGCGGGCCATCAGCCGGCACGAAATAGCCCGTCGCACCACGGAGCAGCGCGAAATCCATGTTCCCCTCGTTCGTCATGTGGCTCATCCTGCCCGGTGCGGTACGAGCTCCCCGCCGAGAGGCCACCCGGGTACGCGGACGGGACGTCCGGAGTCGGGAGTCGGGCGTCGACCGCGCTCACCGGCCATGTACCGACCCGACCCGACCCGCCCCGCCCCGAACCTGTGACACCCCTATGACAGGAACTGTGCCTTCCGCCACATGCGCGGGGTTCGCGTCCTGATCAGATGAACGGATGCTGAGAACTGCTTCCCTCCGTACGGCTCGTGCCCGCCCCGCTCCCTTCCTGTCGGCTCTCGCCGCGACCGCTGTGCTGCTCACGGCGTGCGGGACCGAGCAGGTCGGCGCCGGGAGTGCGAACGCTTCCGATCCGACGTCCCGTACGCAGGTCGACGACCCGGGAAGGGACGGCGTGAGGATCACCTCGCTGACCCTCCCGAAGCCGACCCCCTCCGCTTCCCGCAGCGTCTCCGTCTCCGCCGACCGCCTGCCAGCGGACTCGGGGGCCGGCGCCGCCTACGAAGTCACCAACAAGGGCTCCGAGACCCTGACCTACACGGTCGTGTTCACCTTCCTCAGTAGCGACGGTCAAGCCCTGATGAACCAAACGGCAACCGTGCGCGACGTCGGCCCCGGCAAGACCGTACGGGGCACGGTCCGCGCCGGGGAACTGCCGCCGTCCGCGCCACGGGTGACGCGGGCCAAGGTTCTCGAAGTGACGAAGGTGCCCGCGAGCGAGGCGCCGGTCGAGCCGGGATCGTGCCCCGCCTCCGGGATCCGTGTCAGCGTGGACAAGGGCGACGCGGCCATGGGGCTGCGCGTCGTGGGCCTGCACCTCGACAACTGCGGCACGCGGGACTACGCCGTCGAGGGCTACCCACTGTTGGAGCTCCTGGACGACGACCTCAAACCTGTCGACGGCATCAAGATCCTCAAGGGCAGCGCTGAGATCACCACCGGCGACGGGCCCGACAGGCAGCCCCGTCCCGTCACGCTCAAGCCCGGTGAGTCGGCGATCTCCAGCCTGGTCTGGCGCAACACCACCGAGTCCGGCGCCCCGGCGAACATCCCCTACGTGCGGGTCCGCGCGAAGGCCGGTGCCGACCCGGTGACGGTGACCCCGAACCTCGACCTCGGAACCACCGGAAAGCTCGGGGTCAAACCATGGGAGAAGGCGAAGCGCTGAACGGACCGTGCGGCGCACCCCGCTGAGGACCCGACAGGGGGCGTCGGAGTCGGCCCTGGGACGGTGGCGCCCGCTGACCGGGCACCGGCCGGAGTCCCCGCCTGAATTGGCTGGCAGGTGCATGACGGGTTGGCCGAGTGCGGGGCTACCTTCTTAGGGCTCCGGAGGGGCGGCTGTCCGAACGCGCGGGCAACAGGCGGGCGGTGGCGGCGTCTCCAGTGCCCCGGCTCCGCCGAGGGGTCGGGTCCCCCACGCGTGAAGGAAGACGACATGTCCCTGGGCATATGGCTGAAAGCAGGCACCTCCGCTGCCGCGCTCGTCCTCGCCGCGGCGACCGGAGCGACCGCTGCCCCCGCGCCCGCACCGGACGCCACCGCAGCAGTGGTGACGCTCCGCTATGACGACAGCCGGGCCGGCGGTTGGGAGGCGGCCATCGCGGCCGGGGTCGCTTCCTGGAACGCGAACGTCAGCAACGTACGGCTGGTGGAGGCCGCGCCCGGCGTCCGGGCGGAGATCGTCATCGTGGCAACCACCGGCTGGCCGCAGGCCACGCTCGGCCCGGTCCGTCCGGGTCGACAGGTGCGGGTCGAACTCGGTTCGCAAGCCGTGAGCCAGGGATACGACAAGACGCGCATCGCGGCGCACGAGCTGGGCCACAGCCTGGGCCTGCCGGACACCAAGCCGGGGCCGTGCTCCCAGCTGATGTCCGGCTCCAGCGCCGGGACGGCCTGCGCCAACGCCGTGCCCAACGCGACGGAGCGGTCCCGCGTGCAGAACGCGTACGCGAACGGGCTCGCGGCGATCGTGCCCACCGACGGCCGAGTACTCATCGACGCCCCCTGATCGTAGGGGTCGGCGGGTGGGCCGGTGCGGGCGCTCGATCGGGACGGAACTCCCGGAGGGCGGCCGTGCCGGTCCACTGCCGTGCCGTCATGCGGCAGCAGCTTCGGGCCGGGCATGCAAGGCAGTTGGGCGGCCGACGTCCCGCACATCCACCAGGCGCCCGAGGGGGACGTCGAAGCCCTGCTGATCGTGCGCTAGCCGCGGTGACGCACGGGCGGAGCCACTGATCCGACACCGGTCAGCGCCATGGAGGCTCGCGCACGAATCCCCGGGGCCCGCCCGGCTGGGGCTGGGGGCGGGTGACTCGACCGATCAGGGAGGGCGCTTCGGCTCCGCCTTGGACTCTCGCCCAAGCGGTGTGAACCCGAGGGGTGGGGTGTCGCCACCGTTCCGCCCGACGGGCGGAGCTCGCACGGCAGACGTCGCCTCTCCTGGTCAGCTGTTTCGCCGTTGACCGAGCAGACGGCTCTGCTGCTGCTTCAGGCGCGCGAACCCGTGCCGCGCGTAGGTGGCCATCTCCTCGGCGGGGAAGGGCACTACGGACAGGTGCTCGTCGTAGCTTCCCTGCTCCCAGCGGGCGGCCGTGATCTCGTAGCCGGAAACGTGTGCGGACAGCTGAAGCAGGATCGGCGGCATCTCCGGTTCGCTCAGGAGGTCGGCGCGCTTGATGACGAGGTCGCGCATTGCCTGAATGTTCGGGAGGAAGACGGTCGTGACCCACAAGCGCCACTCGGCCAGTTCATCGTCGGAAGGTGGAGTCTCATGTACGAAGGGCGACCTGCCGTCAGGACGAGCGTTGCGCTCCATGAAGGCCCCGAAGATGCGGCTGTTGGCTTCCGTGAGGGCGAACAGCGGTCCGTAGAAGTCGCTGAGCTGCCGATTCACGCGAGCGAGGCGCTCTTGGCGCTGCGCGAGGCGCAAGCCGTTGAGATAGGTGACCATACAGCCGGCGAACGCCAGTGAGATGGTAACGATGACGGTGATCACAGGAGTTGATGCTAGTCAGCATCACGCCCTTCGGTTGGCCTGCGGTAGCAGATCAAGGTCGCCACGCCTTCGGCGGGGGCGAGGAAGGGATCGGCCTTCCGATGGTGAGGACTGAGGCCGGTGACGGGTGGCTGCGGCTGGATCGGTCGCAGGCCCTGACCTGGTCCGGCGCCCCCGGCGCCGGAGTAGGAGGCGTAGCAGTCGCCGAGCGCGGCGTGGGGGGAGCGCTGAGGCGGGGCCGCCCCGCCCAGCCGGTGATCGGCGCCATGGCGGTCAGGGAGTCGGATCGTCGGAGTTGCCGGGGGAGCGGGGTGTCACCACGTCCTGTTCCGTGAGGTGGCCGTCCATGGTGGCGTTCAGGTCGGTGATGAACGCTTCGACCTGTTCCAGGAACCGGGGCGGGTAGTGCGACATCGCCGCATCGAGGCGGTGGGCGAGCGGGCCGAAGAACTCGTCCGCCCGTTCCTGGATGTGCCCGCCGCTGCGCAGCGTGACGATGCGCCGGTCGGAGTGTTCGCGGGCGCGGGTGATGTGCCCCGCTGCTTCGAGGCGGTTCAGCAGGGCGGTCGTGGCGCCCGTGGACAGGGGGATCCGCGCGCTCAGACGCGCCGGTGACAGGGGTGCCCCGCGCTCCTCGGCGGCGGCGATCTCCAGGACCGCGGTCGCGTCCGTGGAGTGGAGGCCCAGCCAGGTGGCGAAGCGCCGGCTGAGCTCGGAGTAGTGGCCGCCGTAGATCCTCAGCGATTCCATGAGCCGCTCGCGCTGCTCCGCGACACCGTCACGCACCGCTTCCTCCATGTCGAGCCTCCACACTTCACTCCGGCTGCCGCGGGGTCCACGCACCCCGCTTTGACAACCTACCGCGCTCATTTTACCTTCATGGTGGAATTACTTCATCATGGAGGTATCTCGCGTGCATGCCCCGTCCCCGACCCCGTCCCCGACCCCGCCCCCGACCCCGTCCCCCACGCCTCACGAGACGACAGAGCCCTACCGATGGCGGTGGTTGATCCTGGCAGTGATGATCGTCGCGGAGATCATGGATCTCCTGGACGCCTCGATCGTCAACGTCGCCGGACCGGACCTGGAGCGATCGCTCGGTGCCGGTTCCATCGGACTGCAATGGGTGATCGGCGGCTACGCCCTCACCCTGGGCGCCGGCCTGGTGCTCGGCGGCCGGCTCGGCGACCGTTACGGTCGACGTCGCATGTTCCTGGTCGGGCTCGCGGCCTTCACCGCGACCTCACTGCTGTGCGCGGTCGCGCCGAACATCGAGTCGCTGATCGCCTTCCGCCTGCTGCAGGGCACCGCCGGAGCGATGCTGCTGCCCCAGGGCCTGGGCCTGCTGCGGGAGAACTTCTCCGGCCCCGAACTCACCAAGGTCTTCGCGATCTTCGGACCCGTCCTCGGTCTGGGCGGCATCATCGGTCCGGTCCTGGGCGGCTTCCTCATCGAGGGCGACTTCTTCGGCCTGGGCTGGCGGTCGGTATTCCTGATCAACCTGCCCATCGGCATCGCGGCACTGATCGTCGCGGCGAGGTTCGTGCCCAGGAAGGCGGGCGACCGCACGGTACACGTCGACATGACCGGCGCCGCCCTGGTCGTGCTCTCCTGTGCTCTGCTGGTCCTGCCGCTGAACCAGGGGCAGGAGGAGGGCTGGCCCCTGTGGACGTGGCTGTCGATGGCCGCCTCGGTGATCGGGTTCGCCCTCTTCGCCCTTCAGCAGCGCCGCATGGCCGCCTCCGGCCGCGAGCCGCTGGTGACCCCGGGCCTGCTGCGCAAGCCGGCCTTCACCGTCGGGCTCGGCGGCATCGCCCTGTTCTTCGGCGGCCTCATCGGCACCCAGCTCGTGCTCACCCTGTTCCTCCAGATCGGCCGGCACTTCACCGCCGGTGAGGCGGGACTGGGCAATCTGCCCCTCGCGGTCGGAACCGCGATCGGCGGCGCGGTCAGCGGCGCGTTCCTCGCGGACAAGATCGGCCGCAAGGTGCTGCAGATCGGACCGCTGGTCCAGCTTGCCGGCGCGGCCGTGCTGTGGTTGGAACTCGACGCCCTCGATGCCGCCTCGTTCTCGATCTGGGACATCGTTCCCGGCATGACGGTGGCGGGCGTCGGCGCGGGCATGGTGATCGCCGCCCTGTTCAGCTTCATCCTGGCCGCGGTGGACGACGACGAGATCGGATCCGCCTCCGGTGTCCTGTCGGCCGTGCAGGCTGTCGGCGGTTCCATCGGCGTCGCGGTCTTCGGCTCCGTGTTCTTCGGCCAGGCCAAGACCGGTGACTTCACCGGGGGCTTCCACCGGGCGCTGATCGTCCAGGCGTGCCTGCTGGTGGTCTTCCTCGCGATCACCTTCCTGCTGCCCAGGAAGGGCCGCCCCGAGGACGAGCAGCACCACATCGGCCCCGAGGCCACGGCCGACGGACCCGCACCGCGATCCGGATCCGGATCCGGCGCCAAACAGCACCTCTCCCTCTGAGCCCAGACCGGCACCGCGCACGACAGGCGGGCCCCGGCGCCCGCCGAACGGTGCGCCGGACTCTGGATGTTCAGGCGGAGCCGGAGGACTCCGTTGGGAACGTGGCAAGAATGCGAGGAACCGGCACGTTGGAGGACATGGATCGAGTGACCCGTTTCGAGGCCCGCGCAGAACCTTCAACGAGGCGAGGCCCTTCCCCCGGCCGCTCCTGGGCACAGGACCGCACGACCCGCTCCGAACGCACCGTCGGTCCGGGCGCCATCGAGCAGGGCACCGATACGGACCGGATTCGGAAACGATCAGGAGAAGGGCTGCTTGTCCGTGCGGCAGGTGGTCCCGGGCGGTGGCAGCGTGCCGTCTACGAAGTACCGGCTCTCGTACGTCTTCACGCAGGTGCTGGCGTTGTTGAACAGGGCCGTGTGGCCGTACCCGTCGTGGGTGAGGAGGCGGGCGTTGGCCAGTTCCCGCGCCATGGCCTGGGAGCCCGTGTACGAGGTGGAGGGGTCGTAGGTGGTCCCGACGACGAGGACGGGGTTTGCGGTGGGCCTGTTCCACGGCCCGGTGTATCCATCGGCGGCCCGGGCAGGCCAAGTGGCGCACGGTTCTCCTGCCCAGGTCCAGAAGCGGCCCGCGTCGCCCGCCCGCCGGGCGCTGCTCTCCTCCAGAGCGTGGAAGGCGGCCGGATCACGGGGGTTGGGGCTGTCGCCGCACCACACGGCCATCGCCTGTTCGTCACCGAGGTACGGTTCGGGGTTGGCGACCGGCGGCGGGGGCGGGAACACCGCCGGTTTCGGGGTCCGCCCCTCCCACAGGTCCTGGAGGCGGCGGGCGAGGTTCGCCCGGCCCGGGTCCACGATGTAGAGGCCGGTGACCGTGTCCGCGACCGTCCTGGCGTACGTCCACGTGTCCACCGGGTTGGCCCTGAGACGCTGCATCAGCTGATCGAACTTCGCGCGGGTCGCCTTCGGATCGCCGGCCGAGAAGGCACAGCGGTCCGTGGCGGCCGATCCGCACAGGTCGAGGAACCGGTTCAGGGTGGCTGAGGCGCTGAGGTCGGAACCCATGCGCAGGAAGGTGGGAGTTCGGGCGTCGGGCCGGCCGCCGTTCGTCCACGCGGAGGGCGCGATGTTGCTGTCCAGGACCATGGCGCGGACCTTGTCGGGGAACAGGTTGGCGTAGGTGGCGCCGAGGATCGTGCCGTAGGAGACACCGAAGTAGTTGAGCTGCGGCTCACCCACGGCCTGCCGGAGCAGGTCGAGGTCCCGGGCGGTGTCGGCGGTCGACACGTGGCGCAGGAGGTCGGCGTCGTGTTTCTCGCAGCGCCGGCCGAGGTCCTCGTAGGCGTCGATCCAGGCGGTGCGCTCCTTCTCACCCACGGGGAAGCCGACCGGTTTGGTACGCCCCCACGCCTCGGCGGCGTCGGTGCCGTCGAAGCAGTTCACCGCCGTGCTGTTCCCGATGCCGCGCGGGTCCCAGCTGACGATGTCGAACCGCTCCCGCAATTCCTTCGGGAAGGAGTCGTAGTTCTGCGGGACCTGTACCGTCCCTGGGCCGCCGGGTCCACCCGGGTTCACGAAGAGGGTTCCGACGCGCCGCGCACCATCGGTCGCCTGCCTGCGGACCAACGCCAGGTCGATGGTGCGGCCGGCGGGTGCGGAATGGTCGAGGGGGACGCGGGCGGTGGCGCAGTCGTACGGGCTGCCGGGCGTGCAGGGACGCCAGTCGAGCCGCGGAATGCCCACCGGGGGAGACGGCGTGACCCGAGCGGCGGCGGGTCCGGGCCAACTGAGTACGGTCGAGCAGACCGCCGCGGCGACGAGCGCGGCCGCGCGCTGCCGGCGGCCGCTGGTCAGTCCGGACAGGCGCATGGTCGGCCCTCCTCCGTTGCGTCGGGCGTCGGGCTCTTGCCGACCGCACCGCCGCGGCGGGGCGTGGCGAGAACCCCTCACTCCACGAAACCGCGATTCACCGGCCCACGCGAGCCGAACGCACGGACCGGACCGCCGGTGGCGCACCGGCCGAGGCCGTGCCGACACCGCACGAATGCGCCTGCCCGAAGGAGCCCGGTCGCGCTCGGTGCGCTGCATACCCCAGTGCGGTGTGCCATGCCGTCGCGCAGCAACTCGACGTGACCGCACCCCGACATACCGCCACCGCCGCCCCCACCACGGAAATTCCGGGGCGCGATCCCCGCGCGGCCCCGCACAATGATCGGCATGACTGCCCTGCACACCAACCCGCTCTTCGCCCGACTCGACCGTGCCGAACGCGTCCTGATAGCCGGCGCGGGCGGGGGATTCGACATCTACGCAGGGCTCCCCATCGCCCTCTCGCTCATGCACCAGGGCAAGGACGTCCACCTGGCCAACCTCTCCTTCAGCTCCCTCGCCGGTCTGCCGATGGAGGACTGGGCGGCACCCGACCTCGCCGCGATCACCCCCGAGACCGCACCCCACCAGGCCTACTTCCCCGAGCGGACCCTCGCCCAGTGGCTCCGGCGGCTCGGCTACCCGTCCACGGTGTACGCCTTCCCGCAGGTCGGGGTCCAGCCCCTGCGCGCCGCCTACCGGGCCCTGATCGACCTCCACCGCATCGACGCGATCGTCCTGGTCGACGGGGGTACGGACATCCTGATGCGCGGCGACGAAGCCGGGCTCGGCACCCCCGAGGAGGACCTGACCAGCGTCGCGGCGCTGGCGGCGCTGGACGACGTACCGGAGCGCCTCGTCGTATCGGTCGGCTTCGGCGTGGACGCGTACCACGGCGTCAGCCACGGCCTGGTACTGGAGAACATCGCGGCGCTGGAACGTGACGGGGCGTACCTCGGGGCGTTCTCGATCTCGCGGGCCACCCGCGAGGGCGCCCTCTACCTGGACGCTGTGGCACACGCCGAGGAACACACCCCCGATCGCCCCAGCATCGTGAACGGCTCCATCGCGGCGGCCGTGCGCGGTGCGTTCGGCGACGTCCGGTTCACCGAGCGCACCAGCGGCGGCGAGCTCTTCGTGAACCCGCTGATGTCACTGTGCTTCGCCTTCGAGCTGCCCGCCCTGGCGGCCCGTTGCCTCTACCTGGACCGCATCGAGGACACCTCGCTGATACGTCAGGTCCACTCGCGGATCGCCGAGTTCCGCGAAGATCTCGTCACCCGGCCGTCCCGGCGGATCCCCCACTGACCGCCGTCGGTCGGCGATCGGCCCTCTGCTGGACGGAAGCGCACGAACTCGGTTCAGGGGGCGGCGAGCCGGCCCTCGCAGGCGGGAGTGTTGCGGATCGCTGTGAGTGAGAGGTACTGGGTGCCGCCTGGGGGGTCAGGGGTGACGACCAGGCTCCAGGTGCCCTTCGACAGGGCCACCGCCACAGGGGCGGCGGTCCGGCGTTGGGTGATGCGCCAGCCGTGGTCGGCCAGTCGGTCCACGATCACGGTCAGCTGCGCGTCGCTCGTCGTGCCGATGTGATTCTGGGCTGCCACGCACCCGGCCGCGTTCACCACACCGCCGCCGGCGATGCCGGGTCCCAAGCCTGCCGACGCGGCTACGGAATTGAAGTCCTGGAGGACGTCCTCCTGGAGCGGGTCCGGACCGGTGTACTTCGGCGCGCCCGAGTCCGGCTCCGCCTTCCAGCCGTTACCGGCGGAGCTTTTGCCGTCCGGAGAGAGCAGACCCCCCGCCGCCAATACGCCGAGCCCAGCGATCACGACCGCGAGACCTTTGACCTTGTTGTTCATGTACGCCCCCTTGCAAACCGCGGGGCCAGGTTCGTGTCGGCGCACGCAGGACTCCCACACGTCCCCCATGGTCGTCCCACCCGTCCCCGAGGCAATGCCCACAAGGCACGTGTGCCTTGATCTTCAATGTGCCTCGCCGGTCCAAGGTGCAGTACGACTCGACTGCGGTGTCGACCTGCACCGCCGACGAGAACCTCGACAGAGTAGCCGTCACGGCCGGGGCGGCGGATGGGCGGGCACAGGGTGCGGCCACTCGCCTTGCGGTGCGTGGTCGCGGTGGCCGACCGCAACCCACCTCGGCCTACCACGACGAGTGCACGGCCCGCGGCATCGCACACCCGCCTGACTGCGCCTCGCCCGCCCTCGTACGGGTCGTACGGGATCTGCACCGTCCCAGGCAGCATTCGGCGAGTCCTGCACCCCATCGGCACGTCACAAGCAGGGCCGAAGCCCCGGCGAACCGGATGGCCAGGAGGGACGGCAGACTGGAGCCCATGGACTCTGGACTCGCCGCGCTGTTGGGCGCCGCCGTCGGCTCCGCCACCACCCTCGGGGCCGCAATCGTCAACGGCCGTGCTCAGTCGCGGTCCCAGCACGCCCAATGGAGTCGCCAGCATCGCCGCGACGCCTACGCCGGCTACCTCAGCGCGCTCCACGACCGTGACATCGCGATGGACGCCGTGCTCGACGCGCTGCGTTCGGAGCAACCCGACCTGCCGGACATCGATGAGCGGATAGCCCGCTTCATCACCCTGGCCCGGGAGGTACACCGCGCCTGTGAAATCGTCATCCTCGAAGGGCCAACGGCCCTCGCGGAAGCAGCGGAACGCGTCAGCGCCGCTTCCAGCGACCTCTCGCACGTCATGCGACGGATGGCTGAGAACGCCCGTGCGGGAAACACCACCCACAAGGCCGACGACCTCGCCCTTGCCGCCGAACGGGAGCGGACCCTCTACGAAGCCGTCAAGGACTTCCGCCTCGCGGCCCGCAGCACCATCGACAAGGCCAAGTGAACGCAGAACTCCGAGTGCCCGCCCCGGATCGTCGGGCAATGGAGGTGTTGTTCCGCATGCACGCGATGGGCCGGCGGCCCGGCGGCCCGGCGGGAGAGTGGAGAGCTCCAGTAAACGGCCGCCGCCGCAGGGTCGCCCTCGACTCCTGACAGCCGCCCCGCCTCGGTTCCGACGTGCGGAACTGCTGTCGTGAAGACCCAGGGGGCCCGCCTCTGGAGGGTGGAGTCTCCTGTCCCTGTCGGCCGCTCGTTACCCCTGGGGTAATCGACCCGGCTCGCCTCCACCGCGAGGATCAAGCACATCGACGGGAACTCACTCCGTCGGGAACGCAACGGTGAGGAGAGCGCCATGTCCGTTCAGTCAGCTGCGAACACAACGGGTTCGGGCACCACCACGAGTTCTGTTGCCGCCGCCACCCGGGCCGTGGTGCAGGAGTTCATTGCCGCCCGGGTGGCCGGGGACACCGGACGGCTCACCGGGCTCTTCGCCGGTGAGGTCGACTGGCTGCTGGCCGAGAATCCCGTCGTCCCGTGGATCCGCCCGCGGTCCACTGCCGCCGAGTGCGCCGCGCAGCTGACGGAGTTGTTGGAGCACACCGTGCCCGAAGAGGCGCGCGCCTCCGTCGACACCTTCCTCGTCGACGGCACGGAAGCTGTCCTGATGGGGCACCTGTCAGGGACCGTACGCGCGACGGGAAAGTCCTTCGCGGGCCCGTTCGCACTGCACCTCACCGTCGAGGACGGCCGGATCACCCGGCACCACCTCTACGAGAACAGCCTGTCGATCGCGGAGGCCTGCACCCCATGAGGGCACGGTTGGTTCCGGGAGGGTGCGGGGGCGCTACGACCTGGGCACACCGGCGACGACAGCGCGCGAGCGGGGATTTGTGATCACGGGGCAGGAATTCCACAACTCCAACCCAGCCGCGACCAGTTCCAGTACCGCGTCATGCTCTGCGGGAGTCCATTCGGCGCATTCGTCGGCGAACAACTTCTCGTAGGCGCTGTTGTGCACCGAACTCTGCCGGGGCAACCGGTTGCTCTCGTGGAGTCCGCGTGCCAGATCCTCGAAGAAGTTCCAGGCCTCCAGCACCGGACCCGCGGGAACACGCCGGCGCACCGGGTCCTCGAGCCAGTGCTCGACACGCTTGAGTTCCAGGGTGTTGGCCTCGGCAGTGGCCGGCCTCAGCCCCCGTCGGGTTGCGTACATCCGTGCTTGTCGGACAGTCGTGAACACCGGTACCCCACAGCGATCGGCCGCCGGCAACGCCACCACCTGATCAGGTGCGTCGCCTCTGCCACCACTCCACAGAATCACCGCGCTGCGGCCTCGTCCACGAACCCGATAGGCGTGGAGACTCCCGAAAACGTTGGAGCTGCTCGCCGCGAACGCATCCGCCATCTCGATCCTTGTCACGCCCTCACACTGACATGATCGGCGAGAACGCTCGCGGAATTTCTCGGCACGATGGTGTCGGACCGGCGGCGTTGACCTGGCTTCCGGCGCCCGCGCGGATCCGGCGGGCTGATCGCACGGGAGGTCGGCCCGACCTGGACTCGAAGAGCGGGGCGCCCACCGGGTTCCGGTTCGGCCTTGTCGGTCCCACCGCTCTCACCGTCCCGCCATCGATACGCACGGCATCGCGGGGCTCCGGGCGATGGCATCGCGCTGCTTCACCGGGCTTCCGATCCGGCCGGGGGTGCGGGGTGGGGCGCGGTTCGTGGTCGACCGCTGCCGAGCCTCTCGGCCTTGCCGCGCAAGGTCGCGGCCGGACGCGCCGGTCGGGTGGTCGTGGCTCCGGTCGTCACCTGGGACGGCGCCTCTCGTCATGGCGAGGCGTGTGTCGAGGAGTCGGTGTCACTCTCTCGTCCGGCGGCCACTTTGCCCACACGCGGCGTCCGGTGGCCAGTGTTGCCAGTGTGATCACTGTTACGAGAGTGAATCGCGGTCCCTAGGTGAATGTTCAATATCCGTTTTGCGTATAAAAGTCGCAATTGATCCCGTGAGGGGTCCTGGTCGACAAGGAGCAGTGCGGATGGATGCTCGTCGTAAGGCGAGAGCGGGCGCCGGGGGCGCGTGGCTGATGTGTGGGCTCCTGGCCTCGGCCGTGTTGGGAGTTGCCGGTGCGCCGGCAGTGGCTGCGGTCAACGTCGGACAGCAGGCGGGAACTACCTCTGTCCCGGCCGTGGCCGGGCCGCAGGCACCGTGTGAGCACGGGAGCGACGATCCTCGCATGAGCGGTGGCGGGGGAGGTGGTGGCTCCGAGAAGGACTGCAAGGAAGGTCCGCGCGGCCCCCGAGGCCCGAAGGGCGACACCGGCCCGACCGGCCCCACAGGCCCCACAGGCCCCACCGGGCCGACAGGTCCCACTGGTGCGACCGGCTCCACTGGCCCCACCGGTCCGACTGGTCCCACCGGTCCGCAGGGTCCCAAGGGTCACCCTGGAAAGCCCGGAGACACCGGCCCGACCGGGCCCCAGGGCGACACCGGCCCGCAGGGTCCGAAGGGTCGTCCGGGCAAGCCGGGTGACACCGGTCCGACCGGGCCCAAGGGTGACGTCGGGCCCAAGGGCGACACCGGATCCAAGGGTGACACCGGCCCGCAGGGCCCCAAGGGCCACCCCGGCAAGCAGGGCGACACCGGCCCTCAGGGTCCGAAGGGCGACACGGGTACTCAAGGCCCGAAGGGCGACCCCGGTACCCAGGGTCCCAAGGGCGACACCGGTACTCAAGGTCCCAAGGGCGACACCGGTACTCAAGGTCCCAAGGGTGACCCCGGTGCGCAGGGTCAGAAGGGCGACACGGGCAATCAGGGCCCGGCCGGTCCTGCCGGCCCGCGTGGCGACAACGGCGCCCAGGGCGTCAAGGGTGATGCCGGTGTCCAGGGTCCGAAGGGCGACACCGGCAATCAGGGCCCGGCCGGCCCCATCGGTTCGGCAGGCCCGCCCGGATCGGCCGGCCCCGCCGGACCCGCGGGCACGGCCGGGATCGGTGGCCCTCCCGGCCCTGGCGGCCCCGCCGGACCGGCAGGTGCAGTCGGCCCCGCAGGGCCCGCAGGTCCGCCCGGTGCGTCCGGCCACGGCAAGCCGGGCCCCCAAGGTCCCGCCGGCCCCAAGGGTCCCAAGGGTGACAAGGGCGACAAGGGCGACAAGGGTCCTCGCGGTCCCAAGGGGGACTCCGGGCACGGACACCGCGCGGACCTCGACGTGCGCAAGGTGGTCAACATCAGCGCCCCCGTGCTCCCCGGCACCACGACCACGCTGGAAGCGGTCTGCCCCCGCGGCTACTTCGTCACCGGTGGCGGAGTCACCCTGCGCAGCCCCGATCTGAACGTGCACTGGGAGAACTCGGGCGACGCGCAGAACTGGATCGCTTCGGTCTCCAACACGCTGCCCGCCGGCACCGCCAACCCGACCGCAGGCACCTGGGTGGCCGAGGTCCACGCACTCTGTGCCCGGCTCGATCACAAGAAGCCCGGTCACGCCCACAAGTAGTCCCACGGTGGCCGGGTCGCATCACCACGACGGCCCGGCCCGCACGCACCAGCAAGGAGCAAAGCGAACATGCACCGCACCCCGAACCGTCCGGACGCCCGCCCGGCCGCAGTCCTGACCGCCTCTCTCGTCCTGGCACTCACCGGGTTCGCCGCACCGGCGTTCGCCGCGGACACTCCGCTCCGGTCGGGCAGCGACTGCGGCTACGACAACAAGCACAGCGACAACCGCAACCCCAGCCCCAACCATTGCCAGGACTCGCGCGGCGGAATCAGCTACGAACTGCAATCCCGGACCCTGGAGACGACGTTCACCGTCGTCCCGGGAACCCCGCACAACGGCAGCCTGGCCTGCGACCCGGGCTGGTTGATCGACAGCGGCGGCGTCGCCCTCAGCTCCACCAGCCTCTTCCTCCAGAAGTCCATCAAGGGCGTCAGCGAGTCCTGGGAGACCACGGTCGTCAACAACGACACCGCATCCCACACCTACGACCTCGCGATCGTCTGCAAGCGCCTGGTCGCCATCCAGCACTGACAGTTGCCGCGCATCCCCGTGGTAGCTCCAGCACGGGGATGCGAACGAGGCACTGACGGACCAGCCTCGAAGCGGTACCCACACGCGCGGAGCCCGGTCGGGCCACATCCACCCGAGCCGGGCTCTGTGTCGTCGGTCGCGCATCGATCCGTCAGCCCCACCCCACGGTCGGGACCGGCTCGTTCGCCGCGGCTGCTGTCCCGCACCCCGGCAAACCGAAACGGCTCTCGCGGCCGGGAAGCGCGTCGATATGCGCATCGGAGAAATGCGGCAGGGGCGAGAGAGGGCGTCCGACGTACGGGCGGAACTGTTCGGACCGCGGCCGAGGACTCGGCCGGCTTCGCAAGCGCCGTGGAGGGCGGTCGAGGAGTCGCTGGGCGTCAGGCTTGCCGATGTGGCGGAGGAGCGGGCGCCGCGTGCACCCGGGCGGGGGTTCAGGCGGCGCCCCGAGCCGTTACCCCTTGGACCCCGTATCCCCCTCGTCCTCCTTGTCGTCCCAGCGAGGATCCTCCTGCCACGCCCTGTTGCGGTCGGCCACCGTCTCCATGGCCGAAGCCGCCTTCTCGCGGGTGGGGTAGGGGCCGAGGCGATCGGGCCCGGGCCCGTCCACGACGGTGTGGGTGGCGGTGTCGAAGTACCATTCGCCCGACTCGGACGCGCTGTTGCTGTTCATACTGATCATCTTGCTCCGATCGGGACGTCCTACACGGGAAGCGTGGCATGCAGGTCGGCAGGTCGGCAGGTCGGCAGGCAGGCCCGATCGAGCCGGGGCGGGCTCCGCGGGGCCTGACCCTCAGGCCTGGCCCCTCAGTCCGTCGGTAGTTGCTCGGCCGGTAGGCGTCCCGTGCGCACCGCGTCCACCAGTGCCCGGTGGTCACGCTCGTTCTGGTCCGCGTACCCCTCCGCGAAGCTGACGAGGGCCCGGTCGAACGAGTCGCCGCTGCCAAGGTAGGAGGCGATCGCGATCCGATCGCCCGACCGTGCGTGGGCGCGGGCCAGCGTGATGCCGCAGACCTCGCCGAACGTCGCCAACTGGCCGGGTGACATCGTCTCCGGCATCGCGATGCCCTTCCAGTCGCGCAGTTGGCGGATGTAGAAGTCGCGGCGCTTGCCGTCGATCCCGTCGACCCTCTCCCACCCCAGGAACATGTCGCTCGTGGCCTGCATCAGTCGCTGTCCCGCGACCACGCGCTCGCCCTGGTTGCGGTGCGCGCCTGCCCCGAGGTGGTCGGCGAGCACGGACGGGCCCGCCTCCTTCGCCTGCAGCAGCAACGGGTCCCCGCCGTCCCGCCCGAGCAGCAGGAAGATCCAGCAACGGGTTCCCACGCTGCCCACGCCCACGACCTTGCGGGCGACGTCCTGCAGCCGGTAGTCCGTCAACAAGTGCCGTCGGTCGGACGGCAGCGTCAACCCGTACCGGTCGATGAGTCCGCTGAACTGCTTTTCCAACTCGCTGCGTTCGGCGTCCGGTAGCAGGTCGGCGGCCGGTACGAGCAGCGGAGGATCCGGCGCGATCATCGCGTGACCGTCCACCATTCGGGTGAGCTTGCCGAACGCTTGCAGGGTGTCCCGCGACCGTGCCCTGGCCAGGGCACGGTCGAGCTTCAGCCGACCCTTCTTGCGGAGCCGTGCTGCGGCGAGTTCCTTGAGGCGTCCGGCGTCGATCTTCGCGTACCAGACGTCGAGGTTGCCCATGCCGGCGAAGTCGATCATCGCCTCGCGGTACGAGCGCACGGTGCCGGCCACGATGCGGGCCCGCTCGGCGTCGTCGAAGCCGTTCGCCCGACCGGCGATGACGAAGCTCGCCGACAGCCGCTTCACGTCCCACTCCCATGGGCCGGGCAGGGTCTCGTCGAAGTCGTTGATGTCGAACATGAGCTCGCGCTCGGGCGACGCCAGCAACCGGAAGTTCAGCAGGTGAGCGTCTCCGCACAGCTGGGCGGAGATCCCCGAGTCGGGGGTGCCGGCGAGGTCCGAGGCCATGATCGCGGCGGCACCCCGGTAGAACCGGAACGGGGACTCGGTCATCCGGCCGTAGCGGATCGGCACGAGTTCGGGAACCCGGGTCGCCGACTGTGCCTCAAGGATCGCCAGCGGGTCCCGCCCGTCCGCCGGAGGTTCGTACGCCGCGTGTCCCGAGCGTGGCGAACGGCGCCGGGCCTCCTTGCCGCGTGCCGCCCGCTCCGCGGGACTCGCGTGGAGCGGGTGACGCATCGCGGTGCTCGCTTGGCGGTCCATCCGAGGCCCTCCTGCCTGGCCCTACGGCCGTCGAGCAGCACCGGCACCGTCGGGCCGCCGGGTCGGTGGCGGGACACGTGCTTCCACGCATGCCGGGGGACGGGTGCCGGGGCTCCCTGCCACCATAGATCCGCCCCGGGGGCCTCGCACGGCGCACGGTTACCACCGGGTCGGGAACGTCCTCGCCCCCGGAGACGGCGGGAAGCGTCAGCCAACCGCGCACGCGGCGCGAGCATTCCACTGGAGCGTGGAAGGATGCTGACTGCTCCCGGACCGACGCGGGCGGGCGGAACCGTGGCCGTGGCGGGTCATTCGGTGGAGGAACACGTGGAAAAGACAGAATCCGGGAGACGTTCGCACCCCGAGGCCGCGGATCCGGGTGGAGGCTCGGAGGATCTGCGCGAGCACGGGTTCGCCCGCTTCGGCGCGGACCGGCTCGGTATCGTCCCGGAGGGATCCCTCGCCGGTGATCTGGCCAGGATGCAGGAGGTCTGCACCGCCCTGCCGCCCGATCCCTACGCGCCGGGTACGAACCGGTTCCGCCGGTACTCCCATGCCGTGCACCTGCCCTGGAAGGGCGAGCTGTCCTGGATCCCCGGAACCCCCGACCCCGTGCACGGAACGGTCACGGACTTCTCGCAGGGCAGCGACGACCGCGAGCACCCCCGCCCGCGACGCGCGCTCCCCGCCATCCCCGAGACCCTCCTGGACAACGCGCTGCTGCTGCGACTCCTGCATTGGGACATCGATCAGGTCCTGGCCGTGAAGGACCTGGGCCGACGTCCCCTGTGGGTCGGTGTCCACCTGATCAGGCTCGGCGTCGACGGCCCGGGGCAGGAAGCCGTGTCCTCGCCGAACTGCCTCCACCAGGACGGAGGTTCGACCGGCACGTTCACCTTCGCCCATCTGATCAGCCGCACCAACGTCACCGGCGGGCAGAACGTCATCGCCACACCGGCCGGCGCGGGCCTCCAGCCCGAGGACCCGTGGGCGGACATCCACGCGAGCTTCACCCTCACCGACCCACTGGACGGTTACGCCGTCCACGACCACAGGGTCAGTCACTACGTCGGCCCGGTCCGCGCGGGTTCCGGTCCGGGGCCGGGCGAACGGTCCGTCGTCATCGTCGGTCTCGCCCCGTACGTGCCCCAGCTGTGACGCCGAGGCCGAGGCCGACGCCGACGTCGATGCCATCGCGCACCGTTCCGTTTCCCGGGGCCGATGACCGGCGCCGCTTCAGGTCCTGACCGACAAGGACCACCGGACCGGCACCCGCGCCGCCCATCCGGCTACCGGCCGGAGCCCGCACCCCGCCCCGTCGTGAAGGCCAGTCTGCGCACCTCGGGCCAGTTCATCGGTACCCCGGCACCCGCCCCGGGCCGGTGCCGGGGTACCAGGACCCGCAGTGCCCCCGGTTCCACGTGGCAGCGCACCGGCGCCGGCATCGTCAGGGACTCGCCGTCCACACCGACCTGGATGACCGGACCGTCAGAGTCCACGACAACCTCGCTGACACGGACCGACGTCAGGCCACCGGCCCGGCCGTGACGCAGGATTCCCGCCGCCTGCGCGGCGTTCGTCACCTTCACGCCCAGCACGCCGAGCGTGCCGGTGTCCAGCCGACTGCGCCTGCGGAGCCCCGCAGCGTCACCCCTGCCGTACGGATTGTTGCTCACCAGCACTGCCTGCGGACCGTCCACGGCGAACCCGGGGGCGTGCACGCTGAGCCGGGGGCCCGTGTGGCGCGCGAGCAGGTCCGGCAACAGCGCCAGGATCGTACGGATCTTGTCGTCGCGGTACGCCGGGTTCCGGACCACCTCCGCGTACGTCCCGAAGGACGCGTTGTTCACGAAGGGCCGGTCGCCGATCCTGCCGAGGTCGACCCGGACCTCCACCCCGTCGGCCAGGGCGTCCAGGCAGGCCGCCGGGTTGCGCCGGTCCAGTCCGAGGTCCAGGGCGAAGTGGTTGCGCGTACCCGCACTGATCACCAGGAACGGTACGCCCCGCTCCGAGGCCACACCGGCCACCAGAGCCTGCGTACCGTCGCCACCCGCGACCCCCAACAGGTCGGCCCCTTCGTCCACCGCCCGGCGCGCGAGGGCGACGACGTCCTGGGGATGATCCGGGTCGAGGAGGAGCACGTCGGCGCCCATCGCCTCGGCCTTCTCGCGGAGGTGGAAGGAGCCGACCTTTCCGCCGCCGGAGCGGGGATTCATGATGATGTACGGCCGTCGCGGCGGCACGGCGGGCAGCTCGGGCATCCGGGACCGACCCTCCCGCACGAGCGCGGCACGTCCGCAAGCCGCGGCCAGGACCCACAGGAGGACCGAGCAGATCACCACCCGGAGCAGTCCCACCCGGGCGAACCACACGATCACCGCCACGGGCGCCGCCACCAACAGCAGCGCCGCCATCCACCGAACGGGGCCACGGTGGGCCAGGACGAGCCAGGCGGCGACAGCGGTGAGGGACACTCCGGCCAGCCCGACACCCACCAGAACGACGCTCCGGAGCCCGGCGAAGACCAGCATGACGATGAGGGCCGCCGCACCGGACAGCAGGGCCAGACGTGCCTGGGCGTGCATGCTCACGCGGGGAGCCTCCGTTCGACCACGCGTCGTCTCGGTCACGTCCCGAGATCCGAGGGGCTTCATGCCCCCTGGACCCACTCTTCACCCACCACGCACGCAGCGTGCCGGCGACGCGACCGCCGGAGCGCACGGATGCCGTGGGGCACGTTTCCGCAACCCCACCGCAGCGGTGTCGCCGCGCCGCGGAGAACCGGACCGGACCGAACCGACCGGAAGCCGCAGCTCACGGGCGCTTCGCGACGGACCTTCGGGGTTTGGCCGTCGCCGCGGTCTTCCGCGGCCGTGCGGGTCGCGGCTGTGCCGTCGGTGCCCGTTCGCCATCGTCCGAGGCGTCCGGCGAGGTCTCCCGCCCGGCGCGCGCCTCCGTACGAGGTCGACCGGTCGTCCACTTCAGCTCGATCTCCAGCTCGATCTCGTCACCGTCCACCTCGATCTCGATCTCACTGCGGAGCTCATCGGGCACGCGCAGACTCAGGACGCCCGAACCGAGCGTGACCTCGGCGTTCCCGCCCTCTCTCAGTGCCTCGGCGAGCGCTGCGAGCTGCTCGGCGGCCTCGCTTCGGGACAGCGAGCGTTTCTGTTCGAACTTGAGGTCCGACACGTTTCCTCCAGGGCACGGGCCACGTCCGACCGAATCGACCGGACACCTGCCATGGTCTGTTCCTGTGGCCCATCCCGCACGACCGCCCGGCCCCACGGATGACGTTTCCCGTCGTGCACCAGGCCGGACGGCCCCGCTCCGGCCCGCCCGGGACGGGTCCGGATCGGAGGAACGGCGGGTACCGGTGAGGCGGAAACGTACCGGTGAAAGGTGCCACTGCCCGTCGGGTCGGAGAGCCGAGCGGGGGACGGGCCAGGGCCGGGCCACGGGGTCGGACCCCTGCCCCGCCGGCCGCTCCTACGAATCCGTCCGACCGGCCCGTGGAGAAACCTGATGACGTCCGACGCAGGCTCGGGTGCTGGTACGCACAAGCCCCGCAGCGGCTGGTCCGCTGCGGGGCTGTCGGCTCATGCGAAGGCCGGGCGGCTGAGGTCAGCCCTTGACGGTGGGCACGTTGGGGACGCAGAAGAGGCCCTGCAGGTAGCGGAAGACGATGTGCTGGCCATCGGGACACCAGCCCTGGTTCGGGTCCTTGTCGAACGGGACGCCGTCGTACACGCCGCGCGTGCAGAACGCCTTGGCGTCGCTGTTGTAGCCGCCGAAGAAGCCGCCGTTCTTGAAGCACTGATCGGCGGTGACGGTGGTCTGGGTGGCGGCGGAAGCGGTAGCCATGGGTGCGATGGCGAGGGCGGCCCCGAGGGCCAGGGCGGCAGTGATGCGGTGTCGCATAACCAACTCCTGAACGTGCTGGACAATTTGGCAAACGCCGCCCCTCATGCTTCCCGCCCGGCAACCCGCCGACCACAGAACCCGCCCCCTGTTTTGCCCCTAATGACCCCTTGCCGTCCTTGCCGGAGTCGTCCACCGCAGGCCCTGCGGGAGCGCCGGCCGGGTGCCCCTCCCGGACGGGCGAGCTGGCCCGGCGGTGCGGTCACGCACGCCCAGGGATGAGCTCATCGACCGGCAGGGCTCGCGGCTGCCGACGAACAAGAAGGCGCGGAAAGACCATCAGACCCTCCTCCTCTCCGTCGGTCGGATCCGCCTGTCAGTCCTCGTCCGTGACGGTGTCCCAGGACGGTAGGGGCGTTCCGGCCGCGGTCATGATCTCAACGACCTCGCAGCCCATGTGGTGAACGGCGTCGAGGAGACGCTGCCGGGCTCGTCCGCTGTCCTCGGGCGGGAATCCGATCCGGATTTGATGAGGGCGGGCGGCGTCGTAGGTGAGCAGCCAGTCGGCATCGAGGATTGCGAAGTGGTCCTGTCCCATCTCGTCGTGTTCGGAGCGCCACGAGCCCCGATCGACAGTGGGAGCCAGCGATTCGAGCAGGAGCCGTAGGCGTTCGGCGTGGGAGAAGGGACCTTCGGACAGACGAAGGCACCGGTCGGTGCGGGGGCGGAAGGAGTTGAACCACGGGGCCAGGTCCGGCTCCATGCCCACGAGCAGATCGGAGCTGGCACGCCCGAGGGCCCAGCTCTCGATGAACTCGGAGGTTCCCATGGCATGAGTCCGGTACCGGCCCTCGCTGCTCCACACCACGACGGGCCATTCCTCGGGGGCCCCGTCGGTGCGCCAACACAGTCGGTCCGCGTCCATGGTGGTGCCCCAGATCAGCAGTGCCCCGGGAGCCGGGTGCAGAGGATACGGGTGGCGCCGGCGGTCCCTTTCGCGAGATCCCGTCGGGTGGGCTCGCTGCCACTCGATGCCGTTGTGCTCGCTCGTACCGAACGGCGTGTGGAGGTGGAGGAAGTCGCAGAACTCCCCCCAAC
Organism: Streptomyces sp. NPDC057939; assembly: GCF_042887545.1. NCBI lineage: Bacteria > Bacillati > Actinomycetota > Actinomycetes > Kitasatosporales > Streptomycetaceae > Streptomyces > Streptomyces sp. NPDC057939. Next base: position 36,604 of record NZ_JBHVPG010000007.1, on the reverse strand, counting down.
CGTAGGCCTCGACGAGCCGCTTGTAGTCCTCGGGCAGTCGGGTACCGAGCCCTGCCTCGACGACGGCCCAGTCACCATGGGAGTCCACGAGGACGGTCGGCGGTGCGATGAGCCGGACCAGCCGCTCGTGGTCGGTCGTGGTGGTCTTCCCATCAGTCATGGAGGCACCGTAAGCGTCACCGTGCGATGGGATCGACGAGATTTCGGGCTGGACAGGAACCCCGAACTCAGTCCCAGTGTTCGTGTGTTCGTCGTGGGGGACCGCTCGCGGCCCTGCGGATTGCCCAACACGACTGTCCGGGCTGCGAAAACACGTGCGAGAGTCCCGGATCGCCGGGCAGTATGTGCATTCGAGTACGTCATGATCACGAGGGGGGCCTCACACGTGGGGAAGAAGAACACCGTCGCAGTCGTCGCCGCAGCCGTACTGGCCGGGTTGGTGACGGCCGCAGGACCGGCCCAGGCCGTGGGCACCGTCGGCTGTACCCCGGAGATTCGGACCCTGCAGGCGTTGCCGGTCGGGGCCGTCCTGGACGGGGGGACCGTGTCGGACCTCGGCCGGGCGGATCTGGCGGTCGGCACCAGCAAGGGGCTGCCCGTGTACTGGACGGGCACCACGGTGCACGCCGTACCCCTGCCCGACGGCTGGACCGGCGGCCAGGTCTCGTCGGTCAGCGATGGCGGGCTGATGGTCGGCACGCTCCAGCGCGACATGGACACCACCGTCGCCTTCAGCTACCGCCCCGGTGACGCCGCGGTGAAGCTGCTGACCGCCCCCGGGCGCCGCGCGTCCTCCGTCGCCGTCAACGAGGGCGGACGCATCGCCACGAGCGAGAACGGCATCGCCAAGGAGTGGGTGAACGGCAAGCTCGTCCGTGAACTCCCGCTGCCCGCAGACGCCTTCCCCGGCAGCAAGCTGTCGGTGACGGCGATCAACAAGCGGGGCGACATCCTGGGCCACCTGCGAGGCGAGTTCTACGACCAGGAGAACGACCAGAACGTCGTGCGCCTCCACCCGGTGGTCTGGCCCGCCGGCGGCTACCCGCCGTACAGCCTCCGCGCCTGGAACGAGGAGGCGCAGATCCATAGCACCATCGGCACCGGCATCGACGAACGCGGCCGGGTCGTCGGGCACGAGTGGACGAGCTGGCGCGAGCTGCGCCAGCACCGCCCGGCGACCTGGAAGAAGCCCTACGACGCCCTGCCCACCGAGCCCGGACGACTCGCGGGGGAGCCCGAGTTGGCCCTGGAGGGCACGAGCCCGACATCGGGTGTGGCAGTCGGATACGCCTCGTCCTACGAGGAGCTCTGGACGGCGAGCACCCAGCCCGCGTACTGGCCCGGCAAGGGACCGGTGCTGACCCTGCCGGGCGGGGACGGCCCCCGCCGTGGCAGCGCCAAGACCGTCACCGACGACGACCGGGTCGGCGGCACGCTCCTGGACGCGAACGGCCTGGGCAGCCCGACGGTGTGGACCTGCGCGAGCAAGCAGGCCCACCTCCCGCAGGCGTAGCACCGCGGTGCTACCGCGAGGGTCCACCGGCCGAGACCCGGACCGGCACCGCGCCGCTGACCGGGCGCGGCCGGTTCGGGACCGGCCGGCGGCCCGCCGACGTCCGTCCCACGACCGACGAACCTCGGAAGGACCCGCGGGGCCTGCTCCGAGTGTCGTTGAACGAGGCGCGGCCGAAGCCGGGCGCGGCGGCGGCCGGTGGTCGTCGTCAGATGCGGTGGAGCGGAGCCGAGTGGCTCCAGTGCCAATTGACCGGGCCCCACTCCTTCTTCAGCGCGGTCCGCCGGCGGGTGTACGCCCGCAACGCCTCCTCGACGGTGGCGCCGAGGTCGGTCAGGTCGTCGGGCGCGGGTACGCGCAGGATCAGGTGCTGCTTGGTGTGGGCCAGCAGCAGGTCGCCGTTGGGGGCACAGGATCCGAGGATGAAGTGGGTCAGTGGCTTGAACGTCTTGGTGTCGGTGTCCAGCTTGGCGCGGAGCACTCCTGCCTTGTTCCAGGCGTAGAGGCCGTAGCGGTTCAGGTGGAAGGCGTGGCCGCGGTGCGCGTCGGCCGCGAGGTTGAAGCAGTGGCCGGTGAAGGGCGAGTCGCGCCACTCGTGGAGGCCGTGGAGGCGTCCGGTCATCTCGCCCTGGTCGCTGACGAGGGCGAAGACGAAGGGCTGGCCGCGGCTGCCGCCCCGGAACGTCCTGGCGTAGAAGGGGACGACGAAGAGGTTCTCGGAGAGCGGGACCGGGCGGCCCAGGCGGGACCGCTCCCAGCGGGAGAGGCTGTCCTCGGCGGCGACGAGTTCCGTCAGTGCAGGGCGGGGCCGGTTCGCCATGCCGACGGGAGCGTCCCGGTACGTCACGTGCGGGCGCAGGTCGACGGCGCTCTGGCGGGCCGGTTCGGGGTCGAGCGAGGCGAGCGCGCGGATGGCAGGCTTTGAGTCGGCGGTCAAGGCTCCCTCGGCGATGCCGACGAGGTTGGTGATGACGTTGCCGTAACTCCAGACGCCGTACTCGGCGAGTGTGCACAGCAAACGGCCGGCGGGAGTGACGGTGAGGGAGCCGGCGAAGGGGTCGCCCTCGCCCTGCGTGAACTCCCGGTACGGGCGACCGTCCTTGGAGTCGTAGACGGCCAGGACCCGACTCAGGTCCGGTGCGACGAGGGTCGTCCTGTCCGGCGTCCCGGTGACGGCGAGGACGCCGTCGGGCAGGACGCACAGGCTGAGGTCGCCGCCGTCGGCGACGTCCGAACCCTCCTCCCGCGCGCCGCCCGTACGGAACTGCGCGCTCGCCAGGATCTCGCCCTCCGCGGAGTACCGGGTGATGATCCGGTACCCGAAGTTCGCGACCTGCGGGTCCTGCTCATCGCGGGCGACCCCGTAGGTGTGGCGGTACACGCCGTACAGGGCGTACACGTCCCCGTTCGGAGCGCCGACGAGGTCGAAGAGGTGTACGCCCCAGCCCTTGGAGTAGAGCGCGGTCAGATCAAGGCGGTGGTGGTCCACCAGGGTGTCCGGCAGGGCCAGGGGAAGAGTCTGGATCATGTGTTTCATCATGCGCCACGGCGCTGACAGCCGGCCCGGAGCGCCGACCGCCGGAGGAGTTCAGGACCCCTTCTTGTCCAGGGGGAAGGCGGCTCCGGCGCGTACGGCACGGATGACCTCCTCGTGCAGGGCGCGGCTGGCCCCTTCGTCGGCGCAGGGGACGGGGCTGCCGGCCAGGGGCAGCCACTCGGACGCGCCGCTGTACTGCACCGTGACCTGGGCCAGGCCGTCGGCCTCGATCCACGTGGTGTGAATGTCGAGTTCACCCGTGAGGACGGGGCCCTCGCCACCGGTGTGCACCCCATCGCGCCCGGCGAAGACCCCGCGCGTGGTCCATGACGCCCAGTTCATCCGGCCTCCCCGGCAGTCCTTGGTGTAACCAGTGTGCCCTGCGGATCCCGATTGCCGAGCGCGCCGAGCCGATCGCAGCCACGTCGAGTACGAGGTGGACCGTCCATGAAATCGAATGCCTTTCGATCACGGGCCGTGGCACAGTCATCGCATGTCCGACGACATCGCTTATCCCGTCTTCCGCACTCCCGACGTCGTACTCGCTCTGGGTGCCGCGCGCCGCCTCATGGAGTTCGGCCGCTGCGAGTACTCCGAGGTGTCCGTGTGCGCCATGCTCGGGTCGGTCGCCGAGGTGCGACGAGTCGCGAAGGCGCTGCCCGCGGCGTTGTTCCGCGGGCATGAGGAGGCTTGGGAGTTCGAGGGGATGTCGTGGGAGGAGCATCCCGCGCTGGTCCTCGGCGTTCGGGGCCCCGATCTGCCGTCCGACCCGTCTGCGTACGAGGGGCGGCTGCCGGTGGAGTGCGAGCTGCGCGACCTGCCGGTCGGCAGCATCGAGGACGCCTTCACGGCCGCCATCGGATCCAACTCGGGCGAGATCAACTGGGAGCACCTGGCCTGGCCGGACGCGCCCGAGGCAGGTTTTCACGGTGAGTCCAAGCACGCCGAGGTGACGCTCCTCCTCAACACCGGCACCCGCGACCTCGACGACCGCACCGATGAACACACCGTCCTCGTCCACGTCCGCAGCAGCAGCTTCGGCGGCCGCCAGATGCGGGAGCCGTACGCGCACTGGCTCGCCGAGCAGGTGGGTCTCGCGGTCATCGGGCCCGGGCAGCGGTGGTGAAACGGCCCGGGCCGTGTGGCCGCGACAGGTGTCGACGGCCGCCGCTGCCCGCGGGCGGAGGGCCTACCAGCCCTGGGAGCCGGGTGTCCCCTTGAACGGACCCGTGATTTCGGACGTGATCCAACCACCGTAGAAGTCTCCCGGCTGCGCTTGCACCGGCTCGCCGCCCACCCAGCAGCCACCGACCCTGGTCGGGTAGAAGGCCATGCGACCGGCGATCTGGGCGAAGGCGGGCAAGGGATCCTCGTAGCTCCAGGCGGCATTCACGGATCGGTCGCGATCCGTGACGACCAGGTCCCAATACGTGGCGACTCCTTTCCACTCGCAGAACGAACGCGACGCGGATCGGACCAGAAACTCCGCTCGGACGTCATCGAACGGTACGTAGAAGACCGGCGGGTGACTCGTCTCCAGCACGCGCAGGGCCCGGTGGGTGTCGGCCACCCGCACGTCGGCGTACGTGACCACCACGTGCCGATCATCAGCCTCGACCCGCGGTGGACGGGGGTAGCTCCATACGGACTCTGCGGCTCGACCGGCCGCTCCCTCACTGCCGGTAGGCATCGCCGCCGCCTTCCGGGTTCCGCCGCGAGCCGCCTGCGTCGACCGCGAGTGGCCGGCCGCCATTTCTTCCGCCGGATGGGCCGGTGAGTGGTGTGAACGTCATGTTCTCCCTTCGCCTGTTCCAGCAGAAAGGATGCAGCCATTGCGGACCAGCCGTAGCTCGATTCGAGGAATCGTAGGAAGCGACGGAATCTCCGGGGTTCATCGCTCCGTCCCATCCGTTTCGAGAGCGGGGGGCGAAGTAGGGGTTGACGACGCTTCGCCCCGGGGCGGAATTCCGGACGTGAACGTCGAAAGGCAGCAGCCTGGAGATCTTCTTCTCAGGAGGAGGAACCATGACCAAGCAGCACGCCCGACGAACGGCCGCACTCGCGGTCTCAGCCTTCACACTTCCCATTCTGCTGGGTGTGGCAGCCCCGGCATTCGCCGACGCACACCGGGCTGACCCGTACGGTCCGGCCTGCGCATCAGTCCCCAAGGAGGGCTCAGGCAGCCTCGAAGGCATGTCCAAGGAACCGGTGGCAACCGCTGCGTCGAACAATCCGGCACTGTCGACGCTGGTCACGGCCGTCAAGAAGGCAGGACTGGTCGACACCCTGAACAATGCAGAGGGAATCACCGTGTTCGCGCCGACCAACGAAGCGTTCGCGAAGATCCCGAAGGCCGATCTGGACAAGATCCTCGCCGACAAGGCCGAGCTGACCAAGATCCTCACCTACCACGTGGTGGGGGAGAAGATCACCCCGGACCAGCTCGCCGCGGGTTCGTTCAAGACGCTCGAAGGTGGATCCCTGACCACGGCGGGTTCCGGAGACAACTTCACCGTCAACGGAAAGGCGAAGATCGTCTGTGGCGACATCCAAACCGCCAACGGCACGGTCAACGTCATCGACACCGTCCTCACACCCATGTGACCGGCACGCTCGCGTACACACCCCGACGGGGTCCGTGTGACGACGGACCCCGTCCGCAACCATGACATCACCTGTTCGGGGGGCCCCGACCTCATCGAAAATCTGCGTCTCCCGGGTCACGCTTGTCCAGTGCGGCCCGACGGGCACCGGCACTTCGCTCCCCTTGCCTCAGGATCTGCTCCTCACCTGTCGCACTGCTCTCCCCGGACGGTGGACCCGATGCCCACGAAGACCCCCGCCTCGCTGTCGGCGAACCGGGCCGCGATCTCCCACCGGCTCGGCTACGCCCTGCGTCACCCCGAACGCGTCGGCCCGCACCTGCTGCGGTCTGCGAGGGACAGCTGGCTACGGCTCAAGCACAGGGATCACGTGTCCTACTACCGGGCCGTCATGGCCTCCGACGCGGCCCGCAGTCCGCAGGCCGCGGTGGGCAGTCGAAGCCATGAGCGCTGGCTCGCACTCGGCCGCATGCAGTTCGACTACCTCCTGGAGCACGGCCTGCGCGCCGACCAACGGGTTCTCGACATCGGCTGCGGCAACCTGCGGGCAGGTCACCACTTCATCGCCTACCTGGAGCCCGGCCACTACTACGGCGTCGACATCTCGCCGGACATCCTCGTCGCGGCCAAGCAGACCCTGACGGAGTACGGGTTGCAGGGCAAGCTGCCGTACTTGACGCTCACCCAGGACCTGCGGCTCGACTTCCTGCCGGACGGCCACTTCGATGTCGTCCACGCCCACAGCGTATTCTCGCACTCGCCGCTCGGGGTCATCGACGAGTGCCTTGCGAACGTGGGGCGTGTCCTGGCTCCCGGTGGCTTCTTCGACTTCACCTTCGACCGCACGGAGGGCGTCGAGCACCAGGTGCTGCGCGAGGACTTCTACTACCGCACCGAGACGCTGGTGCGCCTGGCCGCGCGGCACGGACTGGCAGCCCGTTTCATGGACGACTGGGAAGCGCGCCCGCACGGACAGTCGAAGATCCGCGTCACCGCCTCAGGCGTCTGACCGCGATGTGAGGAGCAGTGGCGGCCCCGCGACGCGAATTGATCGCCGCGGGGCCGGTTACGCCGCCGAGTCGCCATCGACGGCGACCGGCCCGATCGAAGTGCCCCAGGGCCAGGACTCCCGTTCCGCGTCGCGGAAGGTCGAGCGGGCGAGGGGCGGGATCGGGGAGTCGGCCCGGCGGGGCGGGATTCACCCCTGAACTTCGTGGACTTCGCGCGGGAACGAACGCCGTCGGTCGACGGCGGTCGCTTGTGGTTCGGCGCGATCCGGGACGGGATCACGCCAACAATCCCGGCACTTTCGGTCTCTCTTCAGTCCGACACGCTGCGTTAACCATGCAAACAACTTCGTTGGGTTAACGTGTTTCTTGACCAACCGTTGACTGGTTCTTGGTGTGTACAAGGGATGTCGATCGTGCGGGAGGGATGAATGCTGCCAGGTGTGACTGCCGAGAATGGGCTTGGGATCCTCGTCGAGGTTCCACTCGCCGTCCGTTCTCGGCGCGGGCAGCGGAATTCGCACTTGCGTACGGAGTCTCTCATCTCCCGGCCGCAACCCGGTCCGGAATTGAGTTGTCCAAGTAGACATCGAACGTCATCACCGGTCATCGCGACCGTCGCATCGACGGGCCGGTAGCCCCGCACCCGTCCGCCACGTCCCCGCCGGCGCTCCCGATGTTCACGCCGCGCCACCCTCCGTCCTGCCCGTCCGACGCGCCGTCATGGCGCGCCAGGAGGATCGATCACGCATGCAGCCCCTCATCGACAACGCCCGAGCGTTCGGACAGCGCCCTGAGGAGTTCGCCAAACTCGCCGAAGGCCAGTCCCCCCAAGTCCTCTTCATCACCTGCTCCGACTCCCGGGTGGTACCGGCCCTGATCACAGGTGCCGCCCCAGGTCAGCTCTTCGAGTTGCGCACCGCCGGCAACATCGTCCCGCCCTACGCCTCCGAGCGGCCCACCTCCGAGGCCGCCACCATCGAGTACGCCGTGGAAGTCCTCGGCGTCCAGGACATCGTGGTCTGCGGCCACTCCCACTGCGGGGCCGTCGGCGCCCTGGTGCGCGGCGACGACCTGGACACCGTTCCCGCCGTTCGGGACTGGCTCGCCTACGCGGCGCCCCGGCCGGTGTCGGCCGACCGGGACGACCCGGCGGTCGCCTCCTCCGTACAGCACCACGTGCTCGCTCAACTGCTGCGCCTGCGCTCGTACCCCTGTGTGGAGGACGGGCTGGCCGAGGGACGTCTCCGGGTCCGTGGTTGGTACTACGAGGTCCACACCGGCGCGGTACTCGAACACCGCGCGGACACCGACACCTTCCAGGCCCTGTGAGCGGCGCCGTGAACGCCGTGATCAAGTCCCCACACCTCAGGCAGGACTTCGCGGCCTCCCTCGTCGTCTTCCTCGTCGCGCTGCCCCTGTGCGTCGGTGTGGCCGTCGCCTCCGGCGTCCCGGCGGAACTCGGCCTGGTCACCGGCATCGTGGGCGGCATCGTCGTGGGACTGATGCCGGGCAGCAGCCTGCAGGTGTCCGGCCCGGCCGCCGGTCTGACCGTGCTCATCTTCGAGGCCGTGAGTCAATTCGGACCGGCCATGCTCGGCGCGATCGTGCTGGCCGCAGGGCTGCTCCAAGTCCTCATGGGAGCACTCAAGTTGGGCCGCTGGTTCCGGGCCATCTCGGTCTCCGTGGTCGAGGGCATGCTGGCGGGCATCGGCCTCGTGATCATCGCGAGCCAGTTGTACGCGGCGGCGGGGCTGCCGGCCCCGGCATCCGGCATCGACAAGATCGCGGGGCTGCCCGACGCGCTCGTCCGCGCTGCCGGCAGTACCGAGGCCCTCACCTCGCTCGGGATGGGCGCGGCGACCATCGCGGTGCTGGTGCTGTGGAAGCGGATGCCGAAACGGGTGCGGATCCTGCCGGGTGCCCTGGCCGCGGTGCTGCTGGCCACGTTGGCCTCGTCGGCGTTCGGGCTTCAGGTCGCCACGGTGGAGGTGCAGGGGCTGCTCGGCGCGATCCGGCCACCGGGCGCCGACGCCTTCGGCGGGCTGGCCCAGCCGGCCGTCCTCGGCACCGTCCTCGCGTTCGCGCTGATCGCCTCCGCCGAAAGCCTCTTCAGCGCGGCGGCAGTGGACCGGCTGCACGACGGGCCGCGCACCGACTACGACAAGGAGCTCATGGCGCAGGGCGCCGGCAACACGGTGTGCGGGCTGCTCGGCGCGCTGCCGATGACCGCCGTGATCGTGCGGAGTTCGGCGAACGTCCAGGCGGGCGCCAGGACCAAGGCTTCCCGCGTGCTGCACGGCGTGTGGCTGCTGCTGTTCGCCGCGCTCCTGCCGTCCGTCCTGGGGCTGATCCCGCTGCCCGCTCTCGCCGGCATCCTGCTCCACGTCGGGTGGAAGCTGGTGCCGTTCCGGCAGGTCGTGCTGCTGTGGACCGCGTACCGGGGCGAGGCGCTGATCCTCGTGGTGACGGCCGTGGCGATCGTCGGCGTGAACCTCTTCGAGGGCGTGCTGATCGGTCTGGCGCTGTCCGTCGCCAAGACCGCGTGGCAGGCCTCGCACGTCAAGCTGGAGGTCGTCGACAAGGGGGCCGGTCCCGTCCGGGCGTTCCTGTCGGGCAACGCGACCTTCCTGCGGCTGCCCAAGATCCTCGACACGTTGGAGGCACTGCCCCAGGACCGCCCGGTGGAGTTGGACCTCTCCGGGCTGCACCACGTCGACCACGCCTGCCGCACGGCGCTGGAGAACTGGGCCGAGCGGCACAGCGGGGTCGAAACGGAACCGGTGAAGGTCATGACTCCGTAGCGCGCGGCGTGCGCCGATCCGTCACCGGGAGACGGCGACGGGAGCATCGCGCCCCGCTCCGCCCGCTGCGGTACCAACCCGAGGTCGGCAGGAAGCGGTCCTTCACGCTGCCGACGGCTCGGCGCCCTGCTCGTCCGCGCGGTGTCCCCTGTGGAGCTCGGCGGTGAACTGCGCCCCGGTGAGGAGGGCGAGGTTCGAGAGCCAGAGCCAGATCAGGAAGACGACGATCCCGGCGAGGGAGCCGTACAGCCGGCTGTAGGTGCCCAGGAGGGAGGTGTACAGGGCGAAGCCGGCGGAGACGGTCAGCCAGAGGGCGGCCGCGAGAGTGCCGCCCGGCAGGCTGTGGCGACGGCGGTGGGCGGAAACCGGACCGGTGTGGAAGAGGACGACCACGAGGACCGCGACCAGGGTCAGCAGCAGCGGCCAGCGGATGAGGCTCCAGACGAACGGGACGCCGCTGTCGAGGTGCAGGAGATGACCGATGCCGGTCACGACGGGTCCGCTCAGGATCAGGACGAGGGCGGTGACGGCGAGGAGCACGAGCAGCGCGAGGGCGGTGGCGAGGATCCGGTGGGCCTTGCGCCAGGGGGAGCGCCGGTCGGGTACCCGGTGCATGTGGTGCAGCGCGCGGCGGAAGACGGCCAGGTAGCTGGAGGAGGACCACAGGGCGCTGGCCGTTCCCGCGGCCAGGAGCGTCCAGGCCGCGGAGTGTCGGTCCAGGGCGCCCGCGAGGAGGTCGTGGAGTTCGCCGCCGGACTGCCCGGGCGCGTAATGGGTGACGTGGGCGATGAACTGTTCGGCCGTGTCGGGGCTGATGAGTCCGAAGGCCAGAACGGTGACGAGCAGGGACGGGAGGATCGCGAGGATGGCGTAGTAGGTGAGGGCGGCCGCGTAGTCGGTGATGTCGTCCTTCCACAACGTGACCGGGGTGCGGTACAGGGCCGGCCACCAGGTGCGCCCGCCGCCGGGCTTGGTGACCGGGGCGTCCAGGGGGAGGAGTCGGGCCTCAGCGGACATGCGGTATCCGGTGGGTGAGGTGGCTCATGCGCAGGCGGGTGTCGATGTCGTAGGGGGCCGTCGCGGCTTCGGCTTCGGCCGCCAGGGCCGTGAGGGCTCCGATGACGGTGTCCGGGGTGGTGTCGGGGTCCAGCCACAGGCGCAGGTCCAGGCGCAGTCGCTTGCGGCGGTGATGGACACGGGTACGGCAGCGGCCGATGCCGTCGATGGCCAGTGCACGCTCGGTGAGCGCCTCCTCCAGGGCGCGCGTGCGCAGGGAGCCGCCCGCCGCGGCCAGCGGCAGGGTACGACGACGGCGGCGGAAGCGGAGCCGGCTGAGGAGCCGGTGGGCCAGGAGCACGGAGGCGAGGACTCCCACCGTGATGACGGTCGGAGTCCACCAGCCGTGGGAGCGGAGATCGGCCAAGGCCTCACGGTCGAGCGGGGTGGCGTCGGGCGGCGCGGTGGGCACGCCGGCCGGGAGCCACCCGGCGATCGAGGCTTGGGCGGTGGCACACCACAAGCCGCCGACCAGCAGGACGAGGCCCGCGGTGGCGAGGAGGACCCGGTTGGCGGTGGTGCTCGGTGCGGCCATCAGATGCTCCCCCTCTCCTGGTCCGGAACGGTGGTGTCCGTGCCGGACGCGGAAGGCTGCCACGTCGGTTGAGGGGTCACGGTCACCCTGTGCCGGGGGGTGCGGCGCAGCGTGCAGGCGGCCAGGATCCGGTCCACGGCAGCGGTGGCCCGAAGGAGCGCGGCGTCCTGGTCGCCGAAGGCCAGACGGGCACGGACCGTGACGCGGCGACGGCCCGCCCGGACCCGCACCGTGTCGATGCCGTCCACGTCGCCGACGGCGTCACGCACCAGGGTGGCCACGGTGGAGCGGTCCACCGCGACCGTCCGGACCGCACCCGTGCCGATGAGGACCAGCCGCCGGCGGAGCCCCGGAGTGAGCGCCGACGCGAGGAGCCACACCCCGACCAGGGCGGCGGCCAGGGCGCCGATGGTCACGGCCTCATCCGCGAGACGGTGTCCTGCCAACCACTCCACCGTGTGCATCCGCCAGGCGGATGCGGGGTGATGGGTGAGGTGGACGCGGATGACGTCGACGGTCGCCGCCGCGCAGACCAGCAAGGCCACGAGGAGCAGGACCACTACGGGCAGGCGACGGGCCGACCACCACCGGCGCGGGGTCCGGGGCTGAGCCGGCCCGGCCGACGGGGTCGCGGCCGGCTGCCCGAGTGCCTGCTTCCGGCCCACCAGTTGGACGACGGCGAGCCGCGGTCGGGCGACGTCCAGCCCCGTGAGCTGCCGGGTGCGATCGGCAACGTGTTGTTGCACGTGGCGGGCGGTGTCCGAAAGCGGCCCGGGGTAGGGCAAGGCGACGCGCAGGGCCACCGCGGCCCTGCGGCCGTGGACGGTTGCCGTCCCGCCGGCCTTGCCGGCGATCGTGGAGGGCAGCGCTTCCAGCACCGCCCGCGCGGCGATCTTGCGGACGACCTTGTCCGCGATGGTGGTCGACCCGCGGGCGGCGGGTGCGGTCGCCCCGTGGGCCGCGGGGGCGGTCATCGCCGACTCCGGTCGAACATCGCCCGCAACTCGTGCGGCTGTCCGCCGCCGTCCAACCAGGCGCCGACGGCGAAGCCGATCGTACCGAGGGCGGCGACCAGCACGAACGCGGCGAAGCCTCCGAAGTATCCGGCGAACGCCAGAGCCATCCCGGTGAACATTCCGATGAACGCCCTGCTCACGTCTTCTCCGCCTCTCTGCCCGGTGCGCCCGACAAGGGGCAGCGGGGTAGTCATTGGCAACGCGTCAACAACCCGTACCCGCTATTCGACGCGGGTCTCTCCGGACGCCGGCTGATCGTCGTCCTCGGGGAGGTGAACGTCGTTGACGGCGATGTTCACCTCGACGACCTCCAAGCCGGTGATGCGCTCCACCGCGCCGATGACGTTCTCCCTCACATCGGCCGCAACCTCGGTGATGGAAACGCCGTACTCGACCACGAGGTCCAGATCGATGGCCGTCTGACGCTCCCCGACCTCGACCTTCACACCCCGACCGATGTTCGGACGGCCACCCGGCACCCGGTCACGGACCGCGCCCAGCGTGCGCGACAGGCCACCGCCCATGTCGTGCACACCGGGGATCTCCCGCGCGGCGAGTCCCGCCACCTTCACCACGACGACGTCGGCGATGGACGTCTTCCCCCGCGTTTGAGCCGGCTCGTCCACACCCGGCTTGCCCAGGGCGATGTCGGTCGTACCCGCGGCCGTCGTGTCCGTCTGCGCGCGGTGGTCCTTCTTCGGCGCCGGAACCAGCTGTTCGGTGGGCATGGTCGTACATCCCTTCTCCGGGCGCCGCGGGAACCGGCGCCGTGATGTGCTCTCACTTCCATAGACCCCGGCGATGGCCGGCTGTGACGCGGCTGCCACGAGAAATCCGATTCGCCGCCCCGTGCGGGCTCCACCGCCTCCGGATTCCCCGTGTCATCGGGCCGCTTCCCCGCGAAGGGTTCCCGCGGGCGGTCCCGGACGCCCGGACGGGCACCCCGACACCATTCCGGGCAGTTTCGTCACATACCGGTTTCGGATCGGGCTGCCGGGAACATGCGGAGGATCGGAGGAACCCCGTAACGAAATGGGTGTCTGCTGTGTCCAAGATGGAGAACGCGAGAGGAGCCGACGCGTGACGGCTGAGCGGGACGAAGGCCCACAGGAGCCAGGAGCAGGGACGGAGCACGACGATTCCCTCCTCACCTCCCGGGCGGCGGAAGGGGACGAGGAGGCCTTCGAGGCCCTCGTCCGCCGGCACGGTCCTGGTCTGCTGCGGCTGGCGACACAGTTCCTGGGCAACAAATCGGAAGCCGAGGACGCGGTCCAGGACGCATTCGTCAACGCTTGGCGCAAACTCCCCGAATTCCGCGGCGATGCGGGATTCGGGACCTGGATGCACCGGATCGTCACGAACCGCTGCCTGAACACACTCCGGGCCCGACGCCCGGTCACCGACATCGACGTGCTGCCCGAGCAGGCGGCACCCGAACACCAGAGCTCCCCGGAGCGCGCCGCGGAGTCCCAGGCCGCCGTCCACGCGTTGGGGAAGGCCATGGCCCTCCTCTCGCCGGAGCAGCGCGCCTGTTGGATCCTGAGGGAGATCGAGACAATGCCGTACGAGAAGATTGCGGAGACGGTCGGGATCAGCCAGGAAGCCGTACGGGCCAGAGTCTTCCGAGCACGGCGCTGTCTGACGGAGGCGATGGACGCATGGCGATGAACGAACCCCACGAGCCACTGAACGACGCCGGCACCGAGGACGACGACACCGTCCTGCCCTGCGGCCGGGACCTCGCGCTCCTCTGGGACGAAGAGGCACGGGACCGACGGGGCACGGCCGGGCCGGACGGCGACCCGCACACCACCGGATGCCCCCACTGCACCGCCGCGCTCGCGGACCTCGCACTGCTCCGCGATGCCGCTCTGCACCGGAACCGTGAGACCGGAGCCGACAACGAGGCCGACATGGCCCGGCTCACCACGAGCATCATGAACGTCGTGCGCCTGGAACTCCGCCCCGGCCACACCCTCGCACTGGGGGACACGGACGAGGACTCCTGGATCTACGAAGCGGCCGCGGCCCGCACCTTCCGCGCGGCGGCCGAGCAGGTCCCCGGGGTGCGGGCGGGCAGCTGTCGCATCAGCCCCGAACCCTCCCCGCGCGCCGATGTCCGGACACCGGCCCGCGTGCGAATCGAGGTGACCATCGGGATGAACCAGGACCTCCAACCGACAGCGGACCGGGTCCGCGCATCGATCGCGAAATCCGCCGAACAAGCCCTCGGCCTGCGCATCACCTCCATCGACGTGGTCGTCATCGACCTCCATGACGAACCCACCACCGAGGACCCCCGATGACCACGACGAACAGCGACGAAGCGGCCCGGACGACCATCGCCGAGGCCGTCCTGGGCGTGAGCGGCGTCGCCTTCCTCAGGCCGGCGCTCGGCGACCTCCTGCGCTCCGCCGTCGTCGCCAGGACGGGCCTGCGCACACCGGGAACAGCCGTTCGCCGCAACGCCGGTGTCCGGATCACCCATCCCGACGGGGAACCGGTGAAGGTCGAGGTCCATGTCGTCCTGCTGCACGGGCACCGGGCCGTGGACGTGACGCGAGACATCCGGGAGGCCGTCCGTGCGGCCTACCCGACGGGCACACCCGCGATCCCGGTACACGTCACGGTGACCGGGATCCTGTGACGACCACGGGCCGGACACCGACCCCCGCGAGGAAGCTCCGGGGCCGCCGGATCGCCACGGGCGCCGCGGTCGGGCAGCGGGACTCCCCGGGCCGGAGGCGGGAGAGCCCTCGGGCGGCCGGGTCCGGCAGGCGACGTGACAGGATGACGTGGTGTCCGACTCCCTCCGTGAACTGTGGCTGCGCGGACTCGCCTTCAACGAGGCGGCGCCCGCCGACGTGCTGATTCGTCTCCTGGACGAAGCGGCTGGTGAGGCCGGCTCGCTGATGTGCCGGGGCCGCGATCTGCCCGACGCCGTCACCGACGCGGCCCTGCGCCACCCGACCGAACGCATCCGCCGCGCCCTCGCCCACAACCTGCACGTCGACCCCGCACGACTCGCCCCCTTGGCATCGGACCCCTCGGGAATCGTCCGCGCGTACTTCGCGGGCGGCGTCCGCGGCCGGCTCGTGCCCCGGTGGGTCCGGCCCCTGCCGGACGACGTCCTGGCCACCTTCCTCACCGCCCAGGAAGCAGGCGAGGACGGCAAGGTGAGCGAAAGCGACATCGTCGGGGAGCTCTGGTACTCCCGGCGGGTCCCTCGATCCTTCCCGCGGGACATGGCCGGTCACGACGACCCCGTGCTCCGTCTGCACGCCACCTACCAGTGGACGTCTCTCACCGCCGCGCAGCGCGACGCCCTGCTCGACGACCCGGACCACGCGGTGCGGAAGGCGGCGAGGGAGGCCGGCTGGGTGCTGGACCCGGAGGCGGTGGAGGCCAGGTTGCCGTCCGAAGGAGCACGCAACAGGGTGTTCCTGCTCGCGACCTGTGCCCTTTCAGCCGCGGTCGTCGAGCAGTGCTTCGCGGAAGGCGAGGTGTACCCGCCGGCCCGGAACCGTCATGTTCCGGCCGGTGCCGTCGCCCGGCTCGCCCGCCACCCCGACGTCGAGATCCGCAGGCTGGTCGCCACCCGACCCGACCTGGGACCGGAGGCGGCGGAGCTGAGGCAGGATCCGGACGAGGACGTGCGGATGCGTGCGCGACTCCAGCTCGTCATCCGTACCTGGGCCGAATGCGAGGCGGTCCGGAGCGTGGTCGATCACGGTCCCGACTGCACCTGCCCGATCACGGAGCCGCCCGACGAGCCGTCGAGCGACTGGTACGCCGCTTGCGCGCTGTCCGAGGAACCGGTGCTCCGTCGGGTCGCGGCGAGTTGGCCCCACCTGCCCGCGGAGCTCGTCGGGACACTGGCGCTGGACGACGACGAGGAGGTACGGATCCGGCTGGCCTGCCACCACCCACTGGCTCCGCCGCACATCCTGCTGGACGTCTTCGTCACCCGCCCCGCCCACCGTCCGCACCTGCTGACCCTGCCCGCCTTCCCCCGTACGGGTTGGACCCACCTCATCGGCCACCCGGACCCCGAGGTGCGAGCCCTGGCCGCGGCCGACCCCGGCCTGCCCGAACCTCCGCTGCAGGACTCCGACGACGCGGTACGCCGAGCGGCCGCCGCCAACCCGACCCTGACACCGGAAACCCTGGAAACCCTCCTCGCCGACCCCCGCACCGCGGAGGGCGCCGCGGCCAACCCCTCCCTCCCCGTTCCCCGCATGCACGCACTCCTCGACCACTGCCTGAACGCCGCCGCCACCCCGCCGACGGCGGCCCGACGCGGGAACGCAAATGCGTCGACAGGCCCCTCGGGACCGGGCACAGTGGTCGTCCGTGACGAGCAGTGAACTGTGGACCCGTGCGACCGCCGAGCGCTACGACGCCGAGGAGACCCGGACCTCCTCGCCGGCCGTTCTCGGACCGACCCTCGCCTTCCTGGCGGAGCTCGCCGGTGACGGCCGGGCCCTGGAGTTCGCCATCGGGACGGGACGAGTGGGCGTCCCGCTCCGGGAACACGGCGTGCCGGTGGTGGGTATCGAACTGTCCGAGCACATGGCCGCGGTTCTGCGGCGCAAGGTCGACGCGACCACGCTCCCGGTAACCATCGGGGACATGGCCACCACCGTCGTTCCCGGCGAGTTCACCCTGGTCTACCTCGTCTACAACACCATCACGAACCTGCTCACGCAGGACGAACAGGTCGAGTGCTTCCGCAACGCCGCGCGTCATCTGCGGCCCGGCGGCCGATTCGTCATCGAGCTGGGCGTGCCGCCGCTGCGGTTCCTGCCGCCCGGCCAGGTCGCGGTGCCGTTCGACGTCTCCGAACAGCATCTCGGCTTCGACACCTTCGACCTGGTCGAGCAGGTTCTCATCTCGCACCACTTCACCCGTGACGGCGAGGACGGCCGCTATCGTCGCGCCGCTTCCCGGCACCGCTACGCCTGGCCGTCGGAGCTCGACCTGATGGCACGCATCGCCGGCCTCGAACTGGAACGTCGCGTCGCGGACTGGGACGGGACGCCGTTCGCCCAGGACTCCGCACAGCACATCTCCGTGTGGCGCAAGCCAACCTGACAGACCCACCGATGCTTCACCGACCGGCGGCGGGGCTTCGAAACCGGTCCCTTCCGCCATGAGCGAGCGCGGCCGCCATGCGACGAGCCCGAAACCCCGCACGCACGACGCGGGTCACGCGGGCCTCGCTGACCACACGCCCATCACGGCGTTGATTTCGGCACGGAGGGTCCGGGGCGAGATACCCCCCGGGGCGCGGTCAGTTCGAGAAGTCAGCTCCCGCGTGCCCGAGTTGTAGGGGAACGCCTCCCTCGGGCGGGGTCGGGCTGGAAGAATTCAGCCACGCTCGACGACCGGACACGCACGGATGGGGGACCGGATGCGGATTGCGATACGACGGTTATGGGCCCGAGTGATCGACTACCTGATCTGCGCGGTCCTGACTCTGCCCCTCGGATACCCGATGGGCTGGCTGGTCTTCAGATTCGTGGGCCAGAGCATAGCCGACGGGGTCAATGGATTCGCGCGAGGCATGGGCCCCGAAGGCAAGGACGCAGAGGCCTCCTTGGCCCTCGCCCGGGAGTCCGCTCAGCCGATGGCGGACATCGCCAACTTCATCACCCTCATGATGGCGGTCGTGTTCCTTGCGACCATCACGTGCTACGAGCTGTTCTTCGTCCTGCGCGGACGGCGCACCCCTGGGAAGGCCCTGCTGCGACTGACGGTCCGGAACACGTCGACGTGGGGTCGAGCCGGCGGCTTGCGCGCCCTGTGGCGGACCGTGTTGCTGTACGGACCGCCGATGACCGCGACGATCATCCAATTGGTGGCCGTACGACGTGCCGTGCACCATGGGCAACCGATGGACTGGGACGCCGCCACTCCCTGGCCGATCATCGTCCTCTACGTGTTCCCCCTGGCCGCCTTCCTCCTCTCCTGCGTGGTCCCGGAACGCGCCCTCCACGACCTGCTGGCAGGAACCCGCGTGGAGAGGTGACATGGGGCAGGACGGGCTATCCCAGGTGTTTCTGCGGCCGGGGTAGGGCGTCGAGGAGTGCCCACCAGGCGTGGCCGTCGTGGTCGACGTGCGCACCACAGGCTGCCACGGTCCGCAGTGCCGCGACTTCGGCCGGAACGGTTCCCACGTCGTCCCGTTCGTCGCTCCGGTGGTTGAGGGTCATCACGAGGATCTTGTCGTCCTCGTCGGCGAGGTGGACGCTGACGCGTTTCCCGCCGGCCGCCACGGCCGTGTTGACCAGGCCGTGGACGGTCTTGAGGAAGTCGTGCTCGTCCAACAGCGGATGGTCCCACTCGGCAACGGCCAGCGCGGCCTGCGCGGCGGCCTTCTTCGCCGCCCATCGGTCCGCGCGGAACGCCAGCACCTTCGCCCGACGGCCGGCGACGACCAGTCGGGCCGGCACCCCGGTGATCGACTTCGGCTTCGCCGCCGGCTGCGGCCGCGGCGGCTCCACCGGTTTCTTCTGCGGCGGCGGCGACTTCGGAGGGAAACTCGGCGGAACCTTCGGACCCTTGGCTTCCACAGCCTCACTCATACCGCACGACGCTACGCCCGTTGGCCACCGTCGCGCACCGACATCGACCGCAGCCGATCCGATGCGACCCCTGGCATCGCCGGCACCGTCCAAGGGCCGACGTCCGCCAACCCGTTCCCGTCCGGGCTGCGTTGGGCAAGCACACGAAGTCGGGACGGGCCCAGCCGGGCCGAGTCGGGCGTCGCGCCGCCCCTGGCCGACGATCCGGACGTCCGTGCGAAGTGTGGTGTGTGGTGCCTTCTGGAGCTGCTGACTTGAGGTCAAGAGCGTCGTGGACCCCTCCGATCCGTTGCGGTTCGCCGCAGCCGGTCCGCGAGCGCCCCTCCGTCACCCGCCCGTCGGCGCGTCGACCACGCGCGGCCGGAACCGGATGATGGCGGCGGCGACAGCGTCGAGATGGCTCTCCAGGAGGAAGTGGCCCCCGTCGAGCAGCAGGATTTCCGGGTCCGAGGCGTCGCGCGCGAAGGCCGTCGCGCCGGCCTGGGCGAAGATCTCGTCGTTGCGGCCCCAGATCGCCAGTACGGGGACGCGGCTGGACCGGAGCCACTCGTGGACCGCCGGATACAGGGCCCGGTTTCCGGCGTAGTCGCCGAACAGGGCGAGCTGGGCGCGGTCGACGCCGGGGCGGGCCAGCAGGGCCAGGTCGTGTTCCCAGGCGTCGGGATCGATCAGGTTGGGGTCGGAAACGCCGTGGGTGTACTGCCATTCGACGGCTTCCCTGCCGAGGGCGGGCCGCAGCCGTGCCTCGTTCGCCGGGCCGGGGTCGGCTCCGTAGGCCCAGACGGGTTCCCAGAAGTCCGGGACGAATCCTTCCTCGTAGGCGTTGCCGTTCTGTGAGACGACGGCGACGACACTCGCCGGGGAGGCCAGCGCGAGGCGCCAGCCGATGGGTGCGCCGTAGTCCTGCACGTAGATCGCGTACCGGTGGACGCCGATCGTGCCCAGGAAGCGGCGGGTCACCTCGGCGAGGCTGTCGAAGGTGTAGTCGAAGTCCTCCACTCCGGGCGCCGACGAGCGGCCGAAGCCGATGTGATCGGGCGCGATCAGCCGGTAGTGACCGGCCAGTTCAGGGATCAGGTGCCGGAACATGTGGGAGCTCGTCGGATAACCGTGCAGGAGGAGCATGACGGGCGCGTCCGCCGGGCCGGCTTCCCGGTAGAAGACGGTCAGGCCGTCGACGTCCGCGGTGCGATGGTGAACATCAGTCATCTTAACCCTCTAAGGTTCTTTGAATGGTTAGGTGTCTCCATCCTGCACAGATGAACTTGCGGCCTGTCAAGGAGCCCTGCCTCTCCCTCGCCCGCCGAAGAACCGAGGCGCCGATGGAACCCGAAGAGCCGTGCGGACATCTCAACCAGGGGTCCACTCAGGAGGTTTCGGACGGGTGAGTGATCAGATGCGTACGGGCGAGGACATCGTCAGGCCGCTCCCGGTGCTCCTGCGCGAGCATGCCCGGAGCAACGGGGAGCAGGTCGCCTTCGAGGATCCCCGTACCCGGCTGACCTACCGCGATCTGGAACGCAGAACCCGACGCCTGGCAGGGCGCCTCGCCGGGCTGGGCCTGGCGCGCGGCGAACGGGTGGCGATCCTGCTCGGCAACCGCGTCGAGGCCGTCGAGAGCCTGCTGGCCGTCACCCGGGCGAGCGCGGTGGCCGTGCCGCTGGACCCCGACGGCTCCGGGCCGGAGCTGGCCCACCTGCTGGACGACAGCGGAGCCCGCGTCGTCTTCACCGATTCCGCCCGGCTGCCCCGGCTGCGCCCGCTCCTGGAGACGCGCCCCGCGCTGATCGCGCTGGTGGTCGCGGAGGCGGAGGAACCACAGGGGACGAACCCGGTCGCGGCGGCTCCGGACCACCCGCGTCCGGGGAACGCGGACCATGTCCCGCTCGACTACGCGGACTTGGTGAACACCGAACCGGGTACGCCCGCGCCGGACGACCTCGGGCTGGACGAGGTGGCCTGGCTGCTCTACACCTCCGGCTCATCGGGCACCCCCAAGGGCGTGCTGCTCACACAGCGCAACCGCCTCGCGCCCGTGGCCGCCGGACTCGTGGGCGTCCTCGGGATGTCCCGGCAGGACCGACTGCTCTGGCCGCTGCCGCTGCACCACGCCATGAGCCACGTGGTCTGCGCGGTGGGGGTGGCCGCCACCGGGGCGAGCGCCATGATCCCGCGCCGCTTCACGGTGGCGGAGGTGCTCGCCGAACTGCGCCGTACGGACGCCCCGTACACCCTTCTCGGCGGGGTACCGACCACGTACTCCGCCCTGCTCGACGAGGTGCGCGCCGAAGCGACACGTCGTACGGGTCAGGTCGACGACGAGCGCGACCGCCGACCGGCACCGGGTCTGGGCACGCCCGCCCTGCGCGGCTGCGTCAGCGGCGGCGCCTCGGCGGGGCCCGCGTTCCGCAGGGAGTTCGAGCAGGTCTGCCGCGTCCCCTACCTGGAGCACTACGGCAGCACCGAGGCGGGCCCGGTCACCATGGCGGCGCCGGGCGACCCGACGACGGCCGAGTCCTGCGGCCGGGTGCTGCCCGGCACCCGGGTCCGGGTCGGCGGCGGGGCGGACGGACAGGACGTGGGCGAAGGGGAGTTGTGGGTGAGCGGACCCGGCGTGACGGCGGGGTACCACGGCAGTGCGCAGGCCACCGCCGCGGTACTGCGCGACGGCTGGTTCCGCTCCGGGGACCTGGCCCGGGTCGACGGTCGTGGGGAGCTCGTGATCACCGGTCGGGCCGGTGATCTGATCATCCGCGGCGGGGCGAACATCCACCCCTCGGAAGTGGAGGCGGTGCTGCGCGGGCTGCCCCAGGTGGCGGACGCCGCCGTGGCCGGCCGCCCGCACCCCGCCTTCGGCGATGTGCCGGTCGCCTTCCTGGTCACCGAGCCCGGCCGCGTCCTCGATCGTGCCGAGATCCTGGCGGCCTGCCGCCGGGAACTCTCCCTCCACAAGGTGCCCGCCGCCCTGTACGAGGTCGAGCGCATCCCCCGTACCTCGTCCGGGAAGGTACGCCGGCCCGCGCTCGCCGACCTGGCCGGGCGGCTGCTGGACCACCCCACGGCATCGGCGGGGGACGCGACGGCCGACGTACTGGCCCTGGTGCGGCGCACCGCTGCGGACGTACTGGGCTGCGCGCCGGAGGCGGTGGAGCCCGGGACCGCGCTGCGGGACCTGGGCATGGACTCGTTGGCGGCCACGGTGCTGCGGGAGCGGCTGGCCGCGGCGACCGGCATCCCGCTCTCCGAGGCCGCCGCCTTCGACTTCCCGACCGTCGCCGCCCTCGCCGCCCACCTCTGCACGCTGGGCGCCGGCGCCGGGGAGGCCGACACCGGAACCCCGTTCCGGGACCTGGCCGAGGCCCCTTCCGGCGGCAGCGACGACCGCGACGCCGACGCCGCCGACCCGGTGGTCATCGTGGGGATGGCCTGCCGCTACCCGGGCGGGGTGAGCACCCCGGAGGAGCTGTGGCGGCTGGTGGCCGACGGGACGGACGCCATCGGCCCGTTCCCCGCGGACCGGGGCTGGGACGTCGACGGGCTGTACGACCCCGACCCCGACAGCCCCGGCCGGACGTACGTCCGCGAGGGCGGTTTCCTGCACGGCGCGGACCGCTTCGACGCGGGCTTCTTCGGCATCTCGCCCCGCGAGGCGCCGGCGATGGACCCGCAGCACCGGCTGCTGCTGGAGGTGGCCTGGGAGGCCGTCGAACGGGCCGGGATCGACCCCCGGACCCTGCGCGGTTCGGCGACCGGGGTGTACGCCGGGCTGATGTACGGCGATTACGCCGCCCGCTTCGCGGTGACGCCCGAGCAGGTGGAGGGGTATCTCGG
The DNA here is from genome assembly GCF_042887545.1 of Streptomyces sp. NPDC057939. Lineage (NCBI taxonomy): Bacteria > Bacillati > Actinomycetota > Actinomycetes > Kitasatosporales > Streptomycetaceae > Streptomyces > Streptomyces sp. NPDC057939. The sequence goes on along the minus strand of NZ_JBHVPG010000007.1, from coordinate 14,115 downwards.
CATCGGGAACGCGGGCAGCGTCGCCTCCGGCCGCATCTCGTACACCTTCGGCCTGGAAGGGCCGGCGATCACCGTGGACACGGCCTGTTCCTCGTCCCTGGTGGCCATGCACCTTGCCGCCCAGGCGCTGCGCCGCGGCGAGTGCGCCCTCGCGCTGGCCGGTGGGGTCACCGTGATGTCCTCGCCCGCGTCCTTCGTGGAGTTCAGTCGGCAGCGGGCGCTGTCGCCGGACGGCCGCTGCAAGGCGTTCGGGGCGGCAGCCGACGGCACGGGCTGGGCCGAGGGCGCCGGGATGCTGCTGCTGAGCCGGCTTTCGCACGCGCGTCGTACCGGGCTCCCGGTTCTGGCCGTGGTCCGCGGCTCGGCGGTGAACCAGGACGGCGCGAGCAACGGGCTGACCGCACCGCACGGCCCGGCCCAGCAGCGGGTCATACGCCAGGCCCTGGCCGACGCCGGGCTGGCGCCCGCGGACATCGACGCGGTCGAGGCCCACGGCACCGGCACCCGGCTGGGGGACGTCATCGAGGCGGAGTCGTTCCTGGCCGTCCACGGACGCCAGTCACGGCAACGACCGCTCTGGCTCGGCTCGATCAAGTCGAACATCGGCCACACCCAGGCCGCCTCCGGCGTGGCCGGAGTGATCAAGATGGTGCAGGCGATGGCGCACGGCGTGCTCCCGCGCACGCTGCACGCGGACGAACCCAATCCGGCTGTGGACTGGCCGTCGGGGCGGGTGGCGCTGCTGACCCGGGAGGTGCGGTGGCCCGCCGGCGACCGCCCGCGCAGGGCCGGGGTCTCCTCCTTCGGCATCAGCGGGACCAACGCGCACGTGGTCCTGGAGGAACCCCTACCCGAGGACCGCCCCCGGGCCCCCCGCCCCGCACCGACCGCCCCGGCCTCCGGTGCCGTTCCGGTCCCGTTCGTACTGTCGTCCCGGACCCGGTCCGGGCTACGGGAACAGGCCCGGCGGCTGTCCGAGCACCTGTCCGCCACCCCGGAAGCGGAACCGGCCGACATCGGCTACTCCCTCGCCACCACCCGCTCGTCCTTCGAACACCGGTCCGTGCTGGTGGCCCGGGACCGTGCGGAACTGCTCGCCTCGCTGCGGGCACTGGCCGAAGGAGGGCGCCGGCCGGGCGTCCACACCGGCGCAGCCCGCCGGTCCGGCCCCCTGGCCTTCCTCTTCACCGGGCAGGGAAGCCAACGCCTCGCGATGGGGGCGCAGTTGTACGGACAGCGGTCGACGCATCCCGCGTTCGCCCGCTCCTTCGACGAGACCTGCGCACTGTTCGACCCGCTGCTGCCCAAGCCCCTGCGGGACGTGGTGTTCGCCTCCGACGACACCGAGGCCGACGCCCTCCTGCGCACGACCCGGTTCGCGCAACCGGCGATCTTCGCCCTGGAGACGGCCCTGTTCCGGCTGCTGGAGTCCTGGGGCGTGCGCCCCGGCCTGGTGGCCGGGCACTCGATCGGCGAGGTGGCCGCGGCCCATGCCGCCGGGGTGCTGTCCCTTCAGGACGCCTGCACGCTGGTGGCCGCCCGGGGCCGGCTGATGGACGCGCTGCCGGGCGGCGCGATGGCATCCTTGGCGGCCGGCGCGGACGAGGTCGCCGCCCATCTGGCGCGGACGGGACGGCCGGTGGAGATCGCCGCCGTCAACGGGCCGGCCGCGGTGGTCGTCTCCGGGGACGAGGCCGCGGTGCGCGAGACCGTCGCGTACTTCCGGGACCTGGGCCGATCCACCGCGCCGTTGCGCGTGAGCCACGCCTTCCACTCCGTTCACATGGAGCCGATGCTGGCCGAGTTCGCCGCGGCGGTGAAGGGCCTGTCCTTCGCCACTCCCGCGCTTGCGCTGGTCACCGCCGTGGAAGGGCGGCCGGCCACCGATGAGGAACTGCGCACCCCGGAGTTCTGGGTGGACCACGTGCGCCGACCGGTCCGGTTCGCCGACTCGCTGACCCACCTCCGAGCGCGCGGAGCGGCCCACTTCGTCGAGCTGGGCGCGGACGGCGTACTCACCGGCCTGGCACGCACCTGCCTCACCACACCGGAGCCACGGCCCGCGACCGCCCCGCCGACCCAGTCCGCCGACGCACCGGAGGCCGGAGCGCCCGCGCCGCTGATCCTTCCGACGCTGCGCGGCGCACGGCCGGAGTCGGGCGCGTTGCTCGACACCGTGGCCGCGCTGCACGCGCACGGCGTTCCGGTCGACTGGCGAGCCGTCTTCACCGGGCACGGGGCGCGACGCACCGCGCTACCCACGTACGCCTTCCAGCGCCGCCGGTACTGGCTGGACGCGGACCCGCCGCAGAGGACCGCCCCCACGCCGACGCCCGTCCCCACGGCCCCGCCGGCCGGTCCGCCCCACCCGCTCCTGCCGTTCCGGACGGCCACGGCCGACGACGACGGTCTGTTGCTGGGAGGGCTCCTCTCCCTGCGCGACCAGCCCTGGCTGGCCGAGCACACCGTGGCCGGGGACGTCCTGGTGCCCGGGACCGCGTTCGTGGAGATGGCCCTGTACGCGGGCGAGCGGGCGGGAACGCCGGTCCTCGACGAACTCACCCTGACCGCACCCCTGCCGCTGCCCCCGGACGCGGACGTCGAGCTCCAGATGAAGGTGGCGGGCCCGGACGGCGCGGGCCGGCGGACCCTCACGGTCCACACCCGCCTCCACCGCGCCGCGGCGGCCCCGGGTCCCTGGCGGCGGCACGCGACCGCAACCCTCGTACCGGAAGCGGAAGCGGAAGCGGAAGCGGCCCGGGAACCGTCCGTCGCCCCGGCGTCGGAACACCCCTGGCCCCCGCAGGGCGCGGTCCCGATCGACCTCGACGGAGCCCCGGCGGGGGGAGCGCCCGGCGGCGCGTACGCACGCCTGGCCGGTGCCGGGCTCCGCTACGGGCCGGCCTTCCGGGGACTGCGCGCCGCCTGGCGCCTCGGTGACGAGGTGTACGCCGAGGCGAGCCTGCCCGAGTCCGCCGGCCTTCCCGCGACGGGGGAGGGGGCGGCGGGCTTCGCCCTCCATCCGGCGCTCTTCGACGCCGCCCTGCACACCGTGGCGCTCGCCGAACTCCCCCCGGGTGAGGGCGAGGTCCGGCCCGGGACCGCATCGGGCGGGGGAGCGGCGGCCCTGCCGTTCGCCTTCTCCGGCGTACGCCTGCACGCCTTCGGCGCGCGGCGGCTGAGAGTGCGCATGACGCATCCCGGCCGAGGGATCCCCGAGGCGGGGGGCGGGATCGGGCTGGAGCTGACCGACGAGGCCGGCGCGCCCGTGGCGACGATCCGTCGACTGGCCCTGCGCCCCCTGCCGCCCACCGGATCCGGTGAGGTGCGACCTCCCGCCGCCTCGCTGTTCCGGGTGGACTGGACGCGGTTGCCGCAGCAGCCCGCGGTGGTCGGCCCCGTGCCCAGGTGGGGCGTGCTCGCCGACGTCGATACCGCTACCGGTACCGGTACCGATGCCGTTAGGGGTGTCAATGCCGACACCGGCGTGGTCGCCGAGTCGTACGACGTCCTGGCGCCCGCGAGCCACGGCGTCCCGCGCTACACCGACCTCGCGGCGGCCGCCGCCGACGCACCGGAGGTCGTCGTGGCCCTCTGCCCGCCACCATCGGCGGCCGACGGCGCCGTGGATCCCGCAGCGCAGGTGCACCGGGCGGCGCGATGGGCCCTCGCCCTGGTGCAGGAGTGGCTCGCGGAGCCCCGGCCGGCCGACTCACGCCTCGTGGTCGTCACCACCGGCGCCATCGACACGGGTGAGGCCGGGACCCGTACCCACACGGACGCCGGTGCCTGGACCGGTACCGCCCAGGCAGCCGTCTGGGGACTGATCCGCTCCGCGCAGCGGGAGAACCCGGACCGCTTCGCCCTGATCGACCTCGACGCCGACCCCGACTCCGCGGCCGTGCTGCCCGCACTCCTGGCGGACGCCCGGCCCGAGACGGCCGTACGGCGGGGCGTGGCTCACGTCCCCGGAATCGTCCGCGTACCGGAACCGGCGGCGGACGCTCCGCGTCCCGTACGCCGGCTCGACCCGGAGGGCACCGTCCTGATCACCGGGGCGACCGGTTCCCTGGGCATGACGGTGGCGCGCCACCTCGCCCGCACCTACGGGGTCCGTCATCTGCTGCTCGTCGCGCGACGTGGCTCCGACGCGCCCGGAATGACCGAGCTGTGCGCGGAGCTCGCGGAACTGGGCGCCCGGGTCACGGTGCGGGCCTGCGACGTCGCCGACCGGCAGGCACTCGCCGCCCTGCTCGGCGAAGTACCGGCAGCCCACCCGCTGACCGGTGTGGTGCACACCGCGGGGGTGCTCGACGACGGCATCCTCGCCGCGCTGGACGGCACACGGCTCGACCGTGTGCTGCGGCCCAAGGCGGATGCCGCCCTGGCCCTGCACGAGCTGACCGCTGACCACGAACTCGCCCTGTTCGTCCTCTTCTCCTCGGTGGCCGGAGCGTTCGGCTCCGCAGGCCAGGCCGGCTACGCGGCGGCCAACTGCGTGCTGGACGCCCTGGCCCGCGAGCGCCGACGGCTCGCCCTGCCGGGCACATCGATCGCCTGGGGGCCCTGGCAGCAGAGCGGCGGCATGATGGCGCACCTCACGGAGCTGGACCTCCGGCGGATGGCCCGCGCCGGATTCGCCCCGCTCGCACCGGCCGAGGGCCTCGCCCTGTTCGACGCGGCCGTCCGCGGCGCAGACCCGGCTCCGGTGGCGGCCCGCCTCGATCCGAACCCCGCACCCGGCGTGCCTTCCCGCACGGTCGCCACCCGACCGACCGGATCAGCGGGGCGGACCGGGTACGCCGGTGGGACCGGAGCGGCCGTACCGGGTCATCGGTTCGACGTCCCGGTTTCCGAGTCGCTCGTCCGTCGGCTCGCCGACGCGCCGCCCGCCGAGCGCAGCGGCCTGCTGCTCGCCGAAGTGGGGGCGCTGGCGGCCGAGGTGCTCGGTCACACCGAGGACGACGAGGCGATCGACCCGGACGACCTGCTGGCCGACCGGGGGCTCGACTCCCTGGCCGCGGTCGAGCTGCGCAACCGCCTCGCGTCCGCGACGGACACCGTGCTCCCGCCCACCCTGCTGTTCGACTTCCCGACCCCGCGCGCGGTCGCGACCCACCTGGCGCAGCAATACGAGGCGCCCCCGACGGCGACGCCGACGCCCCCGACGCCGGCCACCGTCACCGCGGCGGCCGAATCGGCGGGCGACACGGAGTTGCCCGACTCGCTGGCCGGGCTCTTCCGTGCCGCCTGTGAGCGTGGACGCAGCATGGAAGCGATGGGGTTGCTCACCCTCACCGCGCGGCTCCGCCCGGTCTTCGACCGCGGCGAGGCGCCGGGGGCGGTACCGGGGGCCGTCCCGCTCGCCGCGGGCGGCACGGAAGCCCGGCTGCTCTGCTTCCCGGCGCTCAGCGCACTGTCCGGACCACAGGAGTACGCCCGCCTCGCCCGGGGACTGGCCGGCCTCCGGCCGGTCACGGCCCTGCCGCATCCGGGGTTCCGGCGCGGGGAACGGCTGCCCGCCACACTCGACGCCTTCGTCACCGCCCAGGCCGCCGCCGTCCGCGCCGCCGCGCACGGCGAGCCGTTCGCCCTCCTCGGACGCTCGGCGGGCGGATGGGTGGCCCAGGCCGTGGCGGAGCGGCTGGCGGCCGAGGACGCGGCCCCGGTCGGCGTCGTCCTGCTGGACACCTATCCGGCCGCCCGCGCCGAGGCCGACGAGGCCCTCGCCCCGATGACGGTCGACATGCTGCGCCGCGCGGCCCGGTTCGCCTCCTCCGACCCCGACCGGCTGACCGCCATGGCCGGCTACTTCGGCCTGTACTCGGGATGGGGCCCGACGGGGCCGGCGGCCCCGACCCTCTTCGTCCGGGCCGGGGAAGCCCTGCCCGGCACGGCGCCGGCCCCCGCCTGGCCCCTTCCGCACGCCGAGACCACCGTCCCCGGCGACCACTTCACCCTCCTGGAGGGACACGCACGCTCCACCGCCCATGCCGTCCACGACTGGCTGACCGCGCTGCCCCACTGATCAGAGCCGACCGGCGGACACCGGCCGGTCGGGCACGGGCTCGTCATGCCCTCAGGTGCTCGCCGGGATGACGGGCAGCAGCAGATGCGCCGGCCGGTCAGGTCCCCAATGCAGGGTGCAGCGTCCCCGGGCGCGGGTCCGGTAGGAGGCCGGGAACTGACCGGTCAGCGGGTTGCGCGGGGACAGCCAGCGGCCGGCGATCACCAGCCGGAGCTGTTCCCCCGCGCGGAACAGGGTCGAGGAGGCCCCGAGCGCGACGTCGACGGGGACGACCTCCCCCGACGGAACGGGTTCGCGCACCAGACAGGCCGGCACGGGCTCGAAGGGGCGCGACAGGTCGGGGTCGAGCGCCCGCAGCGCGAGGTTCTGCCATCCGGTGGCGACGCGGTCGCGGCCGTACCCGTAGGAGCCCTCGAACGGTACGAACCGTCCCCCGTTCCACTTCTCGACGCCCACGACGAGATCGAGGTCGTCGGCGTCGTGCAGCTCGACGTACAGCCGCAGCGCCATCGGTCCGGTGAGTTCCGTGTCCTCCGCGACCGTCCAGCCGAACCGGGCGCCTTGCCGGCGGACGTCGAAGGAAAGGGCTCCCGGCGCGGCCGGGGGATCGGCCGAGAGACCCCGGGCCGTGAGGTATTCGGGGGTCCATCGGGTGCGCTCCAGTGGCCAGGACTCCTCGTCCCGGACCTCCATCACGTGGTCGGCGCGATCCCGGACCTCCAGTCGGACCCGGGGCAGTCGCGGCACGTCCAGCCCCTTCAGATGGCGTTCGAAGAAACGCAGTTGGGCCGTGCGGGCCTCCTGGTCGTAGAAGACGGCCCACTTGCCGCCGCGGTGGGTGTACAAGTGCCGCTCCGCAGACGCGATCCGCTCGAATCCGGCGAACGACCCGCGACTGTGGAGGTTGTTGTCGGAGAAGCTGCCGCAGACCAGCGCGGGCACCTCGATCGCGGACAGGTCCGGGTCGAGGGACCGGTACCAGGCATCGATCACCGGTCGACGGGAACTCTCCCGCCGGAACGAGTAGGCCTGCCGGACCTTCTTCAGACCGAGGTCCCACAACCTGAGGAATCCGTTCTCCTCAACGCCGCCGGGGCGCGCCAGCCCTCGGTAGGCGTTCGTGAACCCCTCCCACGGCGCGATCGCCTTCAGCGACGGCGGGTGGGTGGCAGCCGCCCGCCACTGCGTCAGCGCCAGATACGACACCCCGAGCATCCCGACGGCCCCGCTGCTCCACGGCTGGGCCCCGGCCCACTCGATCAGGTCGTGGACGTCCTCGCCCTCCTGGGCGGACAGCAGCGACCCGACGCCGTCGGACGTGCCCGCGCCCCGGACGTCGCAGTTCACCAACGCGTAGCCCTGCCCGACCCACCACACCGGGTCGGGCCCCTCCCAGGTGGTGAGCGACGAGAAGACCAGCGGCCCGGTCTGGCGCATCACCCGGTAGCGGAACGACAGCTTGGGACGACCGGCCGCGTTGAACTCGGCGAGGTCGTCCTTCCCGTACGGGTGGGCGAAGAGGATCACGGGTACCGGGGTGCTGTCATCCGGCGGCCGGTACACGTTGACGCGCAGAACCGTGCCGTCCCGGGTGACGACCGGGCAATCGTTCTCGACACGCACCCTGCCCGGCTCCGGTCGGTACACCGAGATGTTCGGGCGCAGCATGCCCGAGAGGCGCCCGAGGGCGTACCGGCCCCGTCCGGGCCTGCTCCACGGCTTGTCGAGCCCGGCATCGTCCTCGTGGCCACTGCTCATCGGAACCGCTCCCGTACCCCCGAGTCCCTGATCCGGCACTCAGGACAAACGATGGCAAGGGGCCGAGCCGTCGGCAACTCGGGGCCGCCGGCTGCGGAACGTAGCCGTCCGGCTCCGGAACGGCCTGTTCGCGGCTCGCACAGGCCCCCTGCGGACTGGCAGGCTGCGAATCGATCGCGCCCCGACCGAAAGGGCGCGCCGGATCGGGGGAGTTGCCATGGCGTGGACGGGTGGCCGGGGGCGGGTGGCCGGGCGAGTCGTGGCGGTGCTGGCTGGCCTGTTGGCCGCGGCCGGGCTGGTGACCGGTGGCGGGGCGGCGGCGGTGTCCGTGCCGCGACCGGTCACGCGGGTCGTGGGCGGGACCGACGCCCCCGCGGGCGCGTACCCGTACCAGGTGTCGCTGCAGAAGCAGAACGCCGGGGCCTGGCACCACTCCTGCGGCGGCTCGGTCATCGGCGAGTGGTGGGTACTGACCGCGGCCCACTGCCTGACCGGAACACCGGCCGCCGGACTGCGGGTCGTCGTGGGCTCGAACACCCTGACACCTGCGGGCACCGCGTACGCGGTGCAACAGACGATCGTGCACGAGGGTTACGCGCCCGGGGCGCCCGGTACGCCGAACGACATCGGGCTGGTGAAGCTGAGCACACCCTTGGCCTTCACCGCCCTGGTGCAGCCGATCCCACTTCCGGCGCTGCCGGACGTCCTGGGCGGCAGCGCGACCCTGACCGGCTGGGGACGGCTCAGCGGCGGAGGCCCGTCGCCGAACACCTTGCAGCAGGCCACGCTCACCGTCCTGCCCGTCGCGACCTGTCAACTGCGCTGGCTCGGACAGAACATCAGCCTGGTGAACCACCTGTGCACCTTCGACAAGGCGGGAGTCGAGCTGGGCCGCGGCGGCTGCGCCGGCGACAGCGGCGGCCCACTCGTCCAGAACGGCCGCCAGATCGGCATCGTCAGCTGGGGCGCCGAAACATGCAGCACCAACTACCCGTCCGTCCACACCAACACCGGCGCCTACCGACTCTGGATCACCGGCAGGACCGGCATCTGACCAACCCGCCCCGCACGCATCACCCACGCGGCGGGTCAACTCGCCGGTTGTGGCGGGACCGGTCCGCCGGGCCGTTGGTGCGCGTGGCCCGGTAACCTCCTGCGTGTTGTGTGCCCTGCCGCCCCGGCCCTCCCGTCGGCCGCCTCCGGAGGATTCGTGTCGGTCGCCGCTCGTCGCAGCCCTTCCAGGGTCCACACCCTCCTCGCCGAGGCCCGACACCGTACGGACGGGGTGATCGCCCCACTGTTGCAACGGGTGGACCCGGCCGCGGCGAGCGTGCTCGCCTACCAATGGGGATGGCGGGACGCCGAGGGAAGTCCCGTGGCCGAGGGCGGTCGCGGAAAGACGGTACGGGCGGCGCTCGTCTTCGCCGCCGCCCGCGCCGCGGGCGGCGCTCCCGGCGCTGAAAGGGACCCTCTGGTGCGCGCCGGGGCGGCGGCCGTGGAAATGCTCCATGCGCTTTCCCTGCTCCACGACGACGTCATGGACAAGGACGAGGTGCGGCGGGGCCGGCCCGCGGCGTGGCGCGTGTTCGGCGTCGACGCCGTCGAATGCGCGGTGCGCGCCCTCACCCCGCACGCCCTCGAACTGGGCTTCCTCGACGCCCTCCGGCTGCCCGGCTCGGCGGCCGACCCCGGGCGCCTCCGAAAGCTGCGCGCGTCCGCTCGGGTCACCGGCCTGCTCGGGGACGCGCTCGTACGCCTCGCTCAGGGGCAGGCCCTCGATCTCGCCCTGGAGGACGAAGCGTGTCCCGAGGTGGGCGCGACCCTTCGGGTGCACGCGGACAAGACCGGCTCGCTGTTCGCCTGCGCCTGCGCTCTCGGCGCCGCCCCCGACGCGGCCGGCGATCTGGCCGCCTTCGGGGAGCATCTGGGCATCGCCTTCCAGATCGTCGACGATGTCCTCGGTCTCTGGGGAGATCCCGCGGTGACCGGAAAACCGGCCGGAGCCGACCTGGCGGCCCGCAAGAAGTCCCATCCGGTGGCGGTCGCCCTGGCCGAGGACGAGACCTTGCCCGAGAAGGCCGTCACCGGTCGGCTGCGCGAGCTGTACGCGATGCCCGGGCCGTGGACCCCGTCGCAGACCGGCGAGGCACGCCGGCTGTTGGACCGTAGCGGTGCCCGAGCCGTGTCGGAGGCGGCGGCGCGGACCCATGAACGGACGGCGCTGGACGCACTCGCCCGGGTCTGCCCGCCCTCGCAGGAGGCCGGGGAGGACCTGAGGGACCTTGCCGCCTTCGTCATCGGCCGCACGCACTGATCACCGGGGTAGCGGGCCCTGCGCCCCGCTCCGTTGCCGTTCCCAGGGGGCCGGGCGGTCGAAGGCGTTGGGCAGGCCCGCCGCGTTCAGTTCGTCGTCCAGACGACGGAGCCCGGCGAGTTCGGCAGGCTGGTCCCGGCCGCGCACGACGCACGCGGGCGCCCGCGAGCCGGCCGTCGACAGGAGGGCGTTGACCGCGGCCTTGGCGCTCTGATCGGCGGCCTCCATGGTCGCGAGGTTGAGGTCGACGTCCACGTGGTCGCCGGCCTGGAACAGGTTGGGGACCTTGCCCGCGGGCCGGGGGCGCCACCGCCGGGAGCCGGCGGTGCTGATCAGGAGCGGCTCCCTGTTGCGGGCGAGGCCTCCGGGCTCCGTCGGCCACGCGATGGCCGGGTCCGTGAAGCAGGAATGCATCAGGTCCTTGTGGAGCAGGTCCCGTCCGTCGCGGCGCAGCGAATCCGTCAGTTGGTGCCACACCTCCGCGATCGCCTCCTCGCGGGTGCACGCGCGGGCCGGCTTCCCGGTCAGCGGGCCGGGCACGTCCCAGGCGGACACATCCACGGACAGACAGTCGCGCACCGCCCCGTCGCCGTACCGGTTCGGGAAGTCGATGTCCGACCAGAACTGGGCCTGGGCGATGGAGGTGAGGGCCCAGGGCGAGTCGACGTGGATGACGTGGCCGCGGACCAGGGGCGTCCGCTCGCGCAGGAAGAACTGCACACCGGTCATCCAGTCCGTCTCCAGCCGGTCGATGCCGGCCAGGGAGTCGTCCAGCTCGCACACCTCGGGACCGAGGGTGCGTACGGCGGCCTCGGCCGGTACGGCGCACACGAACCAGTCGGCCTCGATCTCGTGCGGAGCGCCGGACGGGGTGCGGACGGCGGCGGCCCGCACCGCACCGCGTGCCGTCCGCAGCCCGGTGACCCGGTGCCCCACGAGGAACCGGACCCCGAGCCCGACCAGGTGGTCCGCCCACGGGCCGATCCAAGCCTCCGTCGTGGGTGCGTCCAGGACCCGGTCCGCCTCGGCGTGACCGGGCCCGCCGAGCAGTCCTGACCAGAACTCCACCTGGGTGCGGCCGATGGACGCCACGCTGGCGACCTCGGCCTTGGCCGCGACGAGGCTGCGGGTCGGGCCGATCACACAGAGGCGCCGGTACTCCTCCGATGCGGTGGCACCGGCCGTGAAATCCCACCAGGACGTGTTCTCGAACTCGCCGTCGTGCCGGGCGGTACCGCTGGTGGCGTAGACGAGCAGCCGGTTGGCGAAGTGCGCGCTCTCCTCGGCCGAGAGGCCGGGGGTGCGCGCCAGCAGCCGCCCCACGGCCCGCAGGGTCGCCTCCACGGTCCGGGTCGCGGGGCCGCCGGAAATGTCCACGACCACCCCGTCACGGCCCCGGTCACGTGCGTACAGAACCTCCGACGTCGCCACCAACCGATCGGCCACGGTACGAGATGCGGACCCACCTCCGGGGGACGGGATCCGAGCCATCGTCTCGGTGACGTTCCGGTAGAAGCCCGGGAAGAAACGGAAACCGTGTTCCCCCGGCAGGTCGCGGCGCCCGTCCCGGCCGGTGCCCAGGACCGGGATGCTACGGGCCTTGCCGCCCAGGGCACGGGCCTCGACCACCGTCACGGAGAAGCCGCGCTCGGCCAGTTCCAGCGCAGCGGTCAGACCGGCGGGGCCGCCGCCGATCACGACCACCCTGCGCCCGGCCCGCGTACCCGCCGACGCGCTCGCCACCAGGCCGGTCCCCGCCACCCCTGTTCGCGCTCGCACGCACGCCCCCCGATCCGTCCTGTCGCGGCGCAGAAGGTCTGGGCACGCCCGGGAGCAACATCACCACATCGGCGCGTACGCAAGCCAACGATGGCCTGCCCCCTCACCGGCCTCCGCGGTCCGCCCCTCATCTGGCGCTGAGGTTCCGAACGAACGTCGCTGAGGTTCAAGCACGTGCCGTGTCGGCGTTCCTAAGCTTCGACGGCAGAAGGAAAACCCGGGCCGTTCGCGGACGGGTGCGCACCAAGGACAGGAATCCCGAGGACCCTGATCCACCGGCGCCCGCCCGCTACTGACCAGCCGGTTCAACGCCTTCCGCACGCCGCGCTCGGAGGTGGCCGAGCTAGGCACCGGGCCGACCGGAAGAGAGCCGTCCCAACTCTTCGGGCCCTTGAGTACATGTAAGCAAACCAGCTCTTTGATCGTCGATGAGCCCCTTTTGAGACCCGGTGGTCGGACAGTGCCGCCGTGGGAAGCGGAGACATGATGGGCCAGAGTCCTTATGACCATGTCGTTGTGGGAGCGGGGACAGCGGGGTGCGTGATCGCCTCCCGGCTCTCGGAACGCCCCGGCGTGCGCGTGCTGTTGCTGGAGGCGGGAGCACGGAACGCGACCGAGGCGATGGCACCCCCCTGGGGGTTCCTCGGGTTCGACCCGTCATCCCTGTGGCTGGGCGCCTCGACCGTGCAGGCCGGTACGGGCAGGACCGCTGACGTGCTGCGCGGCAAGGCGCTCGGCGGATCGTCGAGCATCAACGGCCTCTACCACCTGCGCGGGCACCGCTCCGGCTACGACGAATGGCCCGAACTCGGCGCCCCGGGGTGGGGTTTCGACGACCTGCTGCCCTACTTCCGCCGCAGCGAAAGCACCCGCGACCGTGACGCCTCCTTGCGGGGCACGGACGGGCCGGTCGTGGTCGCCCCGGTCCAGGACCCCCATCCCCTGGCCGCGGCGGGCGTCGACGCCGCGCTGCAAACCGGGTTCACCCGGGCCGATGACATCGGCGGCGGGCTGGAGACCGGCTTCGGGTGGAGCGACATGAATCTGCCCGGCGGCGCCCGCCAGAGCGCGGCCGACGCATACGTCCGCCCGTTCCTCGACCGGCCGAACCTGGACGTCGTCACGGACGCGACCGTGCGGAAGCTGCGCATCGCCGCGGGCCGTTGCACCGGCGTCGAGTACACCGTGGGTGGCGAGCACCGGTCCGTCGAGAGCGCCGAGGTCATGGTGACCGCAGGAGCGATCGGTTCCGCGCACCTCCTGATGCTGTCGGGGATCGGCCCGGGACGACACCTCGGCGCGCACGGCATCGACGTCGTCGCCGACCTGCCGGGAGTGGGCTCCCACCTGCAGGACCATCCGATGGCGGCGGTGGTGTACGAGGCCCGCCGACCGGTGCCGTTCGTTCCCGCCAACCCGCCGGCCGAAATGATGGGCCTGCTGTACAGCGACCCGGCCGCGGCCCGGCCGGACCTTCAGGTCTACGTCGTCGCCGCCCCGCTCCCGTCGGCGTGGGGCCGGCCGCCGGCCGACGGCTACTCCATCGCCTTCTCGGCGATGGCTCCGCACAGCAGCGGCACCGTGCGCCTGGCGGACGCGGATCCCGCCGGCGCACCCGTCGTCGACCCCGGCTACCTGAGCGACGACCGTGACCTGGAGGTCATGCGCAGGGGCTTGGCGGTCGCACGCCGCATCGGGGAGGCCGACGCGTTCGCCGACTGGCGCAAGCAGGAAGCGGTGCCGGGCTCCGGGACGCGCGGCGAATCCGTGGACGAGTTCATCCGCAAGGCCACCGGCCCCTACTTCCACTACACCGGCACCTGCCGCATGGGAACCGACGCCGACGCCGTCGTCGACCCCGCGAACCTTCGCGTACACGGCATCGCGGGACTGCGGGTCGCCGACGCCTCGGTGATGCCGTCCATCCCCTCGGCCAACACCAACGCCACCGTCTACGCCATCGCGGAGCGGGCTGCCCAACTGCTCGACTGAGCCTTCTTCCGCGCCCACCTGCGCTCCCACGGCGCGCTTCATCCGCCGTCGCGTGCCGCATGCCGCCGCGACCCGGCCTCGTCACCCCTCCTCAGACAGGAGCACCACCATGTCCGAAACGCTTCAGCCCAGTGGCGATCCCGCCTCCGCCGCCTCCGATGCCCACCTGCTCGACGAGACCGTGATGGTGGTGCGTGCGGCCGGTGCGGCGTTGCGTGAGCGGTTCGGGGAGGTGGTCCGTTAC